>JARXKQ010000135.1 GCA_030271555.1 Chloroflexota bacterium
AGATGGAGCGCCGCGATCGGCACGTCCGTCGCGAGCGCGGCCGCGAGCAACACCGGCACCTCGTTGTATTCCCACGGGTGCAGGTCGATCACGTGACCTTCCGGGAAGAGCTGCGTGACCGCGGTCTCGAAGATGCCGAAGTGGGTGCGCGAGTCCTCCGCCGTCTCCGGACCGGCGTGGCCGGCGATCCACAGCACTTTGCCGAGCTTGAGCTCGCAGTCCTGGGCGAGTTGCGAGAACAGGCGCATCGGCCCGTACTTGAGATACGAGAACGAGCCGTACGTCGAGCATGTGCCCCAGAAGCCGTTGAAGTCGTCGAACGGATTGGCGGCCATGTTGACGGTGGCCATGCCCACCGCGAGGCCGGCGTTGGTGAACTCGGTGATCTGGGTCGGGAGGACGGTTCCTCGGGGGTTCGTATCCCGTTCGTACCAGCCCCAACCGGGCAGGTCGCCAAAGTCCTTGCCGAAGCCGGCGAGATTGGTCGATTCGGCGAGGTCCGCTGAGGCACCGATGAACAGTGGTCGGCCGTACTCCGCCTTGGCATAGGAGTTCACCCAGGCGCCCCAATTGCCGAGGGCGGCGCGGTTGGGTTGCTTGTCGCCCGGCTGCTTCCACAGCTCGGCCGGGTACGCCTTGACGTCGAACAGCTTCTTGTCCGCGAACAGACCCGTGCCCTTGCCACCGATGTTCAGCCCGTCGATCTGCTCCGGGACGGTGGCCGCCACCTCCAGCAGTCGGTCGGAGAGCCAGGTCAGCAGCGCGTCGTCGTTCTTGAGCACACTGAAGGTAGCTTCGAAGTTGGCCGTTGCCTGGGCGTTGCGCGCGTCGGCATCGGTCGGCGCGGGCTCGTCGACGCCTTCGTACGTGATGCCGTATTTCGCGGCGAAATCCTTGCGCACGGCCCAGAACTCAGGCGCGTTCATTGGCCAGGGAGTGCCGTGGCTCTTGTAGTCGTACTTGCCGTAGCCGCGGCCCTTGCGCGTTTTGAACCAAGCGGCTGACGGTGTCTTGCCGGGGTTGGCGCCGCGTGCGACCTCCAACACGGCCTGCGTGACCGGGCCCCACTCCGAGCCTTGTTCGGTGCCGTTGACGCGCCAGCCGTACGGCACGAACCAGTCTTCGGGCGTGCCGTAGACGACGCTCGACAGGGGTCGCTCATCGATCCCGAAGTCGTTCCAGTCGACCAGGAACACGAGATTGTTCAGGCCCAGGCCCCATGCCGTGTGCTTTGTCTCGTGGGCTGCGCCGGGTGTCAGGCCGCCCTCGCCCTCCATGACGAACACCTTGACCTCGTCCGCGCCGGCGAGCTTGAGCGCGAGCGCCTCGCCCGCGGCGGGTGGCATGCCGTGACCCGACGGGCCGGTGTTGAACTTCAGGAAGAGCGTCTTGCCTTCCATCTCGGCGTGGCCGGCCAGCCCGCCGCGGCGGCGCAACTTGAGCAGCATCTCCCAGGTGAGTGCCCAGCGGCCGTCATCGGGGAACGCGAAGCGCTCGTCATGATCCCGCTCGTAGCGCGCGCGGAGCGCCTCATTGAGCACGGCGAGGGTGGCGTAGACGAGCGGCACCGTATGGCCGGCGCTCAGGACGAAGCGATCGCCGAACGGCAGCCACGGCCGCCGCAGGTCCCAGCGCATCGCGCCTGAAAGCAGCAGCGCGACCATCTGGTGGACCTTGGAGCGCGACCCGCCAGGGTGACCGCTCTGGCGATAGTTGAGCATCAGGTCGATGCTCGAATCGATCAGGTCCTTGACCACCTCCCAGCGCTCGAAGTCGATCTGGGATACGTGGAAAAGGGCGTCAATATCGGTGGGTTTGCTCGTCAAAACCATGTCTGTGGGGGATGCTACACGGCCGCATCAGGTGCGGCGCAGGTGCCGTTTGGCTCATCGTGGAGGACAAAGAAAGACGCGGCCGGCTTGCGCCGGCCGCGTCGCTCAACGAACGCTTGGGGATTAGCCTGGGATCAGTGACCGATGCCCGTGTGGATGAAGCCCCAGATGCGCATGTGGATCCAGCTCATGGGCCAGTCGCGCACACCGAGCTTGCGGTTCAGCGCGCTGATGGCGCGGCCGTTGCCGACGTAGATGCCCGAGTGGTGGAGCTTGCCGTGCGAGCCCCAGATGACGATGTCGCCGATCTGTGGGTTACGGTGGCTGATCTTGTTGTGCCTCACAGCCCAGTTGTAGTAACTGGTCACGGTGCCACGGGAGCCGCCGATCCGGCCAACCAGGCCGGCGCGCTTGTAGACGCTCCACACAAGGCCGGAGCAGTCGAAGAACTTGGGGCCCTCCGAGCCCATGCGGAACCCGTGTCCGAGGGCCTGGCGGGCAAGCTTGATGACCAGCGCGGCCTGGCTGCCCTTGGCAGGCTGGGCCTCGCCACTGGCTGATGCGGTGCCATGCGCGGCCACGACCGAGGTCTCGGCGAAGGCCATGGTCAGCGCAAGGCTGAGCGCCGTGACCAGGATGATCAGGCGGCTAAGGCGGGCGCTCCGCGTGGGAGTGTGGGCGGTGAGGGCGCCCTTAACGGCAATTGCCAATTCTGTCTCCTTCAACCGAGCTTTGGCTCCATGTCCAGGCTCGATCGGTGGCGGTCGCGGTCCACGGCGCGGCAGACGGACGTGTCAACAAGTGACGGGTGGAACTCAGCACGCTGGGGCGCGCTGCGAACCGTCTGTGCTATTCGGGGCCAACACGTCTGGGGACGTTCTGGCGGCCCGCTGCCTCTCCTGACGGCGGCCTGTGGTTTCTGCCTCACCAGCCTCTCTCGGTGAAGCCCGGGGAGTGTTACACAGTTGAAACCGTTTGCCAACCCCCCGGAGTGCCCTAGAAGGGCTTGAACACCATCAGCCAGAGGATGACGAGCACGCCGCCGACGCCGATCGCCGCAAGCAGCTCAGGCCTGCCGGACGCGATGGCCGCGTCGAGCGTGGCCGGATTGACCTGGTACGTGGGGTCCACGGCGCCGGTCTTGACGTCGACGCCCACGGCGGTACGCACCCGGTTCAGGTACATCCGGCCCCACGGCGTCATGACGATGATGATCGCGATGGCCAGGGCGAGTGAGACCCAGATCCAGTAGGTGCCGGTCGTCCACCAGCCGGCGCCGCCCTTGCCGGTGAAGCCCGCGATGATGCCTGCGACGAGCCACATCAGGGCGCCAACGCTCATGACCATCATGCTGCGCCGCGATAGATCGACGAGCGTCCGCACCGCGGCCGGCTCGCGCTCTCCGCGGAGGCGCAATGCGACCGCCGCTGAAACGCCATGGCCTAGCAGGAAGATCAGCACGCCGGCGACATGGATGAACACGATCCAGGTGTGCAAGCTAGTCACGCCTCACCCTCACAGCTGCTCGGTGTAACCCCGCCCCTCTGGGCAGGATCTTAGCCGCGCGTTTGCCGCGCGGTGAACAGATTGTGAGGGCGCTATTCGGCGATGTAGGGCAGGTAGTCGGGCCGCCACATGGCCTGGTCGACCGCTTCCGGGATCTGGTCGTCACGCAGCTGCCGGCCGTAGCCGGAGTCGCGGAAGTGAACCACCAGCGCCTCCGCGATCGCCCGGGCGACAGATCGGAGGGTGCTTACCGGCGGGTAGATCATCCCGTTGGCGAGCGGCTCGTCGGCGACGAGGCCGGCGAGCGTGCGCGCCGCGATCAGGAATGCCTCGTCGGTCACCTCGCGCGCCTGCGCGACGATTGCGCCCAGCCCAACGCCGGGGAAGATGAACACGTTGTTCGCCTGACCAATGGTGCGACGGCGGCCGCTCCACTCGACGTCACGGCTGGGGCTGCCCGTGCCGACGATCGCCCGACCGTCAGTCCACTCGATGACGTCCTCGGCGCGCGCCTCGGCGTTCACGTCGGGGTTGGAGAGCGGCAACACGATGGGCCGCTCGTGATGCGCGGCCATCTCGCGGATGAGCGCCTCGCTGAAGGCGCCGCGGCACCCGGTTGTGCCGATCAGGATGCTGGGCTTGTGGACGCGCGCGACCGCGACGGGATCGTCCAGGTCGGCTGCCGTGAGGCCCGCCGTGAGGAAGCGCCCCGGGTCTGTGGCATGAGGTAGCTGATCGTCGGCCACGTCGTCACGGCCCGTGTGCACAAGGCCGCGGCTGTTGAACATCGCCATCGCCTGGCGCGCCTCGTCGGCCGTCGCTCCCTCAGAGATGAGCTGACGCGTGACCGTGCGGGCAATGCCGATGCCCGCCGCGCCCGCGCCGATGAACATGAACCGCTCGCCGCGCAACTTGCCACGCGACTCGCCGGGCGCTCGCCGGGCCGCCAGAAGGCCGCCCAGCACCACGGCGCCCGTGCCCTGGATGTCGTCGTTGAAGCACGGCAGGCGGTGGCGGTAGCGATCGAGGATGCGCAGTGCGTTGTGCTGCTTGAAGTCTTCCCACTGAAGCAGCGCCGCCGGGAAGACCGACTTGACCGCCTCGACGAAGGCTTCCAGGAATTCGTCGTACTCCCGGCCACGCAGCCGCGGGGCGCGATAGCCCAGGTAAAGCGGGTCGTCGCGCAGCTCGGCGCGGTCCGTGCCGACATCGAGCGAAACGGGCAGCGTCCACGCCGGGTACAACCCGGCGGCGGCGGTGTAGAGCGCGAGCTTGCCGATGGGGATCGGCATGCCGCCGGCGCCCTGGTCACCCAGGCCCAGGATGCGCTCGTTGTCCGTGACCACCAGAAGGCGAACGTCGCCATCGGCGGCGTCGCGCAGGACGCGCTCCATCCGGTCC
>JARXKQ010000136.1 GCA_030271555.1 Chloroflexota bacterium
GTCGGCCATACCGTTACGCGGGCGTTCAATACGCCTTAAGCCACATGCGTCACCCTCAGGGCGGCAGCCCAAACAGGACGAACTGGCGCCCAGAGTTCTACAAACAGCGTTGGTGACGATATGGCCGACACGCGCCAGACTTGGCCGGTGATCGACCACATCGCGCGGTTTGCCTGTCTGGCCGCGTTCGCGGGCGCCTCGATCGCAGGGGCTACGTCCGTGCCGCTTCCCGCGGCGGCGACGACCCCGGCGCTGCCGTCAAATACTCGTTTCTACGCTGCGCCGCCCAACCCCGGCGCCGCGCAACAGGCCAAGGCCCTGCGTCGAGCCGGCAGGCAAGCCCCGGCCGCGCGCATCACGGCAATGGCAGCAGTGCCGACCGCGGTGTGGTTCACCGAGGGGACGGTGAGCGAAGTGGGGGCGTACGCCGATGAAGTCATCGCCGCGGCCAACGACGACGGCAGTGTGCCCGTCCTGGTGGCATACAACGTGCCCGGGCGGGATTGCGGCAGCTACTCGGGCGGCGGCGCACCCACGGGCGTGGCGTACAAGAACTGGATCGACGCGATCGTCACCGCGCTGGGCCAGACGAGGGCGGTGGTCATCATCGAACCCGACGGGCTGTCGCTCCTGCCATCGGACTGCGGCCTGCCTGACACGTACAACCGCGAAGCGCTGATCAGCTACGCCGCCCACGCCTTCCTGGCCGACGCGAACGCGCTCGTCTACATCGACGCCGGCAACAGCAACTGGAACACGGTCGCGTTGACCGCGGCGCGGCTGGTCGACGTTGGTGTCGCTGACGTCGCGGGCTTTGCGCTCAACGTCTCGAACTTCCAGTTCACTGACAACTCGACCGTGTACGGCACGTGGGTTGCGCGCTGCATCGCCTACGGCACGAGCGTCAATCCGGGCCATTTCGAGGACTGCCCCGACCAGTACGGGTCGGAGGATGGCATCGGACTCAGCTCATTCGGCCATTGGAGCGACAGCGCCACCAAGGCCAAGCTCAACACGAGCGCCGAGAACGCCCGGTACAACCAGCTGCTGGGCGCCACGCCTGCGACGACGCACTTCGTGATCGACACGAGTCGCAACGCGCTGGGGCCGTGGAATGGCACGAGCGCGCACCCGGCGAGCCACTCCAACACCGAGGCGTGGTGCAATCCGCCGGGTCGGGGCGCCGGCCAGCGCCCGACCGCGAACACCGGCAAGGCGCTCGTCGACGCGTACCTGTGGATCAAGCTGCCGGGCGAGTCCGACGGCGAGTGCTATCGCTGGACGAACGGCCCCACTGACCCGGTGTATGGCATCCAGGATGCGACGGCTGGCGCCTGGTTCCGCCAGACTGCGCTGCAGATGGCCAACAACGCGATCCCGGGATTCTGATGTCCGACCTGAGCCTGCAGGACCAGTTCGCGCCACAGTCGGTGTGCTACGGCTGCGGCCCGGCCAACGAACGTGGCTTCCACATCCGCTCCTTTCCGGACGGCGATGACGTGGTCGCCGATTGGCAGCCCCAGCCCTGGCACCACGCGTTCGACAACGTGCTCAACGGCGGCGTGATCGGCACGCTGCTCGATTGCCATTGCAACTGGACCGCTGCGAACCACCTGATGGGCCGGCGCGGGGCCGACCATCCGCCGACCACGGTGACGGCCGATTACCAGATCAAGCTGCTGAAGCCCACGCCGACCAACGGCCCCGTCCGACTACGGGCGCATGTCGTGGATTCGACCGACGACCGGGCCACCGTCGAGGGGACGCTCGAGGCTGATGGCGTCGTCACCGCGACCTGCCGCGCGACGTTCGTGGCGGTGAAGCCCGGCCATCCCGCCTACGACCGCTGGTGAGCCGCTTCCTCTAGTAACTCGAGCAGCGCGGCGCTGATCTCTGTCGGGCGGTAGCGCATCAGGTTGTGGCCCGCACCGGGAAAGACGCGAATCACTGGTGCGGACACGCCCGCGGTCGCGCGTGCACGGACCACATCGTCGAGTGCCAGACGCCGCTCGCGCAGCGTCTCGTCGTCGGCCGCGCCACTCTCGGCGACTGCGATCAGGACCGGCACCGCAATCTGCGCCAAGGCGACGCGCGGCCGGTACGAAAACAGCGCCTCAACGCTGCCCCTGAGTGCGTGCGCCCGCACCACGGACGCGACGTGGCCGGCGTGCTTCTCGTCCACCGCGGCCCGGGCGGTGTGCTCCTGGTCGGCGTCCCACGTGGCCGGGTCGAACTCCCGCCGGTCCGCAAGGTAGGCGGCCATCGAGGCCATCACCTCCGGCGGGTCGCCAATGGAGCGCTGGTAGTCGGCAGCGGTCATGCCCGTCGCTTCGCTGAGATCCTCGAAGCCACCCTCGACCAGCGCCAGGCCGGAAACGGATCGCGGCCGCAGATTGGCCATCGTCACCGCAACGGCCGCGCCCAGACCATGGCCGGCGACAACCGCCGGCGGCCCATCGAGATCCGCGCCGTAGCCATTCGCCGACAGGACGGTGAGCGCGTCGTAGGCGAGTGACTCTAGGTCGTAGCCGGTGCGCGGCGATTCGGAGAGTCCGTGGCCGCGCAGGTCGAGCGCCAGTACGCGCGTGGCGGAACGCAGGCGGCGGGCAATCGGCGCCCACGACCAGGCGGTCGAGGCTAATCCGTGAATCAGCAACAGGGGCGGCAACGGCGACCGGTCTGTTGTCGGCCCGCCCCAGTCGAGGTAGTGCAGCCGATCACCCGTGTCCATGGTGACCACGAGTGACTCCGGCTCAAATGGGCGCTCCACATCCGTAGGATAGGAACGTGCCAATCAGGCGCCGCGGCGGCCAGGCGCGTCGCCAACCGTCGCGGCGAGTCGACGTTCCGCCGCTCCCCGACGAATTGCATCGGCCATTCGAGGATCTCGTGGCGGACGCCCTCGACGCGTTGCCCGAAAACGTTCAGCGGCTGCTCGAGAACGTAGCCGTCGTGATCGAGGACGAGCCCTCGCCTACCCAGTTGCGAGAGACCGGGCTCAGCCAGGGTCAATCGCTGTACGGCCTGTACGAGGGCGTCTCGCCCGTGGTCTATGGCGCCGACTTCGCGCCGTTCCCCAACAAGATCACGCTGTTCCAGTTGATCCTCGAGGAGGACTTCCCCGATCCGGGCGATTTGGCCCGTGAAGTCCAGCGGACGGTCATCCACGAACTGGGCCACCACGCCGGCATTGGCGATCCCGTCCTGCGCGAGCGCGGTTTGTAGTCGCGCTACGATGATTTGCGTACTCGCGGACCGCGCTCCAACCAACTGAAGGGGAATTGATGGCCGGCTTCACTCCGTTCACCAACAACTACAGCGACATGTCCGATCAAAACGGCTACCAGTTCGAGTTCCGCTGCGACATCTGCGGCAGCGGCTATCGAAGTGAGTTCGAACGCTCGAATCTGGGCACGGCGAGCAACCTGCTGAGCGGCGCGAGCAACCTCATCGGTGGCCTGTGGGGCGCTTCCAGCGCCGCCAACACGGCGCAGAGCCTGACGGATCGCGGGGCGCGCGACGCCGCCCTGCAGAAGGCGTCGACCGAGATCATGGCCAAGTTCAAGCAGTGTCCACGCGACCATCGCTGGGTCGACGACAACTGCTGGAACGAGGAGCGCGGGCTGTGCGTCAACGACGCGCCCAAGATGGCGAGCGAGATGGAAGCCGAGCGTGCTTCAGTCGCGTTGAACCAGATGCGCGATGCGATGCAGCAGACCAAGCAATTCCTGGGCGACACGTCGACGCGCAACACCATGTGCACGAGCTGCGGCAAGCCGGTCGGCTCGGCCAAGTTCTGCCCCAGCTGCGGTACGGCCGTGGCCATGACCAAGTGCGCCAGTTGCGGCGCTGACCTGGCGGGCGGCGCCAAGTTCTGCGGCAGCTGCGGCACCCCCGTCGCCTCGGCCTGAAGCCGCCCCCACATCGGCCCACCGCGGGCCGAGGTAGTTTGCGTCTTTGCGCAAGTAGTGAGAGAATTGCTGGGCAATGACGAGCGCGACGCTTGTGCCAGCAGGCACGCAGAGCACTGAGGACGATCGCCAGCGGACCGCGATAGTGGCCCGCGCGCTGTCGGATCCAAAGCGGCTGTGTGTGCTCGAAACGCTGGCGACAGGTGAGCGCTCAGTCAGCGAGCTCTCGCGCGACGTGGGCTGCCAGGTGCCCAACATGAGCCAGCACCTCACCGTGCTGCGCTCAGCCGGCCTGGTTGCCGCGCGGCGCGAGGGAACAACGATCTATTACCGATTGGCCGACGCCCGAGTGATCGAGGCCTACCGGCTGATGCAGAACATCTCGCGCTGAACGGGAGGAAAGGTCAAGTAATGGCAGAAATCAAGGTCGCGACGGACGCCAATTTCCAGGAGCTGGTCCTCGGCAGTGACAAGCCCGTCGTGGTCGACTTCTGGGCCACGTGGTGCGGTCCCTGTCGCATGGTCGCGCCGGAGATGGAGAAGCTCGCCGCCAAATACGGTGACGCGGTCCAGGTGGTCAAGGTCGACGTCGACGCGAACCCGGTCTTGTCGCAGGCGTTCAACATCATGAGCATCCCGACGATCGCGTTCTTCCGACCCGGATCCGATCCGGCCGGCAAGCCGTATACACCCCAGGGAGTTGTGGGTTTCCGACCGCTCGAGCAGCTCGAGCAGCAGTTCGGACTGAAGCAGTTCCTGCCGGCTGAGAAGCCGGCCGACCAGTCGGCCCCGGCCGCCTGA
>JARXKQ010000137.1 GCA_030271555.1 Chloroflexota bacterium
GGAGCTGTGGACGATGTCCGAGCTTGTCGAGGAACCAGGCAATCTCGTGCTCTTCTCGGGTACGGACGACCGCCTGACCGCAGCCGCGGTCCTGACAGCGGGCGCGGCCGCCCTGGGCCGCCCCGTGCACATCTTTCTCCAGTACTGGGCACTCGACGCCTTCCGCGCCGACAAGATCAACGAGCGCCGGCCGCTCGCGCCTGAGGCCGGCGTCGCCGGTGCCGCGGCCGTCGAGCAGATGCGCGCCGCCGGCCAGCAGCCGTGGGTCGAGACGCTGCGCATGGCCAAGGACATCGGCGAAGTCGACATCCAGGCCTGCTCGCTGTCGATGGACCTGCTCAGCCTGTCGGCCGACCAGCTCGACCCAATCGTCGATGGCGTCGAGGGAGTGGCTGCGTTCTACGTCAACGCCGGCAACGGCCAGATTGTCTTCATCTAGCACAGGAGTGAGCAAGATGACCCTCACCGACACCAATCCAGCAGGCACGGCCAAGCTGACCACGCTCGACGCGCGCGGCCTGAAGTGCCCCATGCCCATCGTCAAGACCGCCCAGGCGATCAAGACCGTCACCGCGGGCGAGATGCTCGAGGTGCTGACGACCGATCCCGGCGCCGTTGCTGACTTCGCCGCATGGAGCCGGTCAACAGGCAATTCCATCGTCGAGCAGACCGTTGCAGACGGCGTCTATCGCTTCGTCCTGCAGCGAAAGTGAGAGGAATGAGATGACAACGACAGTCGCCGAGCGAGATCTGCTCGGCTTACTCGAGTCAGCGGTCAACGAGGCGCCGGTCGAGACGATCGTTCCGGCGGAGGCGACCCAGAGTGAGGTCGAAGCGCCGGTCCGGCAGCTCGTGATCATCAACTGGAGCGGCGAGTTCGACCGCATCATGCCCACCCTGATCATGGCCAACGCGGCCGCGGCTATGGGCTACAAGACCAAGGTCTTCACGACATTCTGGGGCCTGCTGCCCTTCGTCAATGACCAGAAGCGCATCGTCGGCGAGAACTGGATGCAGAAGATGCTCGCCTTCATGCAGCGCCCCGGCATCAGCCACCTGAAGATGTCGAAGATGAACTTCCTGGGCATGGGCCCGTGGATGATCGGACAGCTCTCCAAGAAGTACCAGATCGCGTCGCCCAAGGAGCTGCTCGAGGCAGCTGAGGCGCTGGGCGTCGAGTTCATGCCCTGTCAGATGACGATGGACATGTTCGGCCTCAAGCGCGAGGACATGATCGACGGCATGGGCGAGCCGGTCGGCGCGGCCACGGTGCTCGAGCTGATGACTCAGCCCAACACCGCGAGCCTCTTTATCTAATGCTTACCGATCAGCCAACAATGGATCAACCAACAATCAACCGCACCATCGACGCGCGCGGCAGCTTCTGCCCGGGACCACTGATGGAGCTCATCCGCGCCATCCGCGAATCCGCGGTCGGCACGGTGATCGCCGTCCGCTCATCCGATCGCGGCTCGCGCATCGACATCCCAAAGTGGGTCGAGAAGGCCGGCCACCGCCTCGTTGGTTTGACCGAAGTCGACGGCTACGACGAGATCGTCATCGAGAAGCTCCACTGATGGACCGCATCCTGATCCTGGGCGGCGGGGTTGGTGGCACGATCGTCGCCAACCTCTTGTCCCGGAAGCTGCGCCGCCAGATCGACGACCAAGAGGTCGAGGTGACGATCGTCGACCAGTCTGGCAACCACGTCTACCAACCGGGATTCATGTACATCACGTTCGGCAACGAGCAGGAGAAGAACCTCTCGCGGCCTGAGCGATCGCTGATCGACGAGCGCGTCAAGCTCGTGGTCGATGAAGTGACGCGCGTCGATGACACGACGCACAGCGTGACCCTGGCGAGCGGCGCGACTCTGCCGTACGACCAGCTCGTGCTGGCCACCGGCTCGCGCATCGCGCCCGAGGAGATCGAGCATTTCGACACGGAGGCACACCACTTTTACACGGCCCAAGCCGCGCGCAGCATGCGCGTCGCACTGGACGCGTTCAGCGGCGGCTCGATTGTCGTCGCCATTGCCGGCATGCCCTACAAGTGCCCGCCAGCGCCGCTCGAGGTGTCCTTCCTGATCGAGGCAGAGCTGCGTCAGCGCGGTCTGCGCGACAAGTCGCAGGTCCATTTCTGCTCGCCCATCGGCCGCGCCTTCACCATCGAGAGCGTCAGCGACATGGCAACACCGGTGCTCGAGGAAAAGGGCATCGAGCTGCACACGTTCTTCAACGTTGAGACGATCGATCCGGCGCGCAAGGTCGTGCAGAGCCTCGAGGGCGAGGAGTTGCATTACGACCTGCTGGTGCTGGTGCCGCCGCATCATGGCGCCCAGTTCCTGATCGACTCCGGCCTGGCGCCCGCTCCGGGCGGTTGGCTGCCGACCGACCACCACACCCTCCAGGTCGGCGGACGGCCCGACGTCTACGCCCTGGGCGACACTACCGACCTGCCGCTTTCGAAGGCCGGCTCGACGGCGCACTTCGAGGCGCCCATCGTGGCCGAGCGGATCGCCGCGTGGGTCACGGGCAAGCCGCTCAATGAGAAGCGCGCAAATTACACCGGTCGGGTCATGTGCTTCTTCGAGATCGGCGACGGCAAGGGCACGCTGCTGCGCTTCGATTACGACCATCCCCCGCACCCGCCCAAGCCCGGCCGGATCTGGCACCTGGGCAAGGTGCTGTTCAACAAGACCTACTGGCACACGGTGCCGCGCGGCCGCGTCTGACCGCGTCAGCTCGCGCCGAGTGGCGCAAGTGAATACGCATATCCCTCCCGACGGCGGTCGTCCCGCAGCGCGACCGCCGTCGGACTTTGTCTGTTGCTGATTCTTTAGTCGGCCAGGCTGGCGAGGATGTCCGGCCAGTACCGATACAGCAGGTGGTGCCCTTCGTCGGGATACATGCGCAGGTCGGCCCCCGGGATGACCTCGGCGAGGTGGGTCGCCATGGTCGCCGGGACCGTGTCATCGCGGCCACCCTGCCAGATCGTCACCGGTACGCGGAGCTCGGCCGGCTCAAAGCCCCACGGCTTGCTCAGGACGAGTGCCTCGTCATACATGCCCCGGCCGCCCTGGCGATACAGCTCCGCGGAATTGGCGATCATCCGGCTGCGCAGCTCGGGTTCGGCCAGCACCGCCTGATCGGCGGCGCACATGTCCGCGACCGACTTTTCGAAGAACTTCTCGGCGTCGTCGCGCTGGCCGCGGCCCCAGTGCCACAGGGCCAGGCGGATGATCCACGGCGCGCGATTGGCAAAGCGCACGGCGTGCCGATCGCGCCAGCGCAGGTAACCGGGGTCGGTTGGCTTGGCGAGGGGCGCCGCTGGGCTGACGGCCGCGATCGCGTCGACGCGCGAGCCCATCACGAGGCCGCAGGCGAGCCCGTACGGCCCGCCGCCCGACCAGGCGACGATCTTGAACCGCTCGATACCCAGGTGGTCGGCCAGCTCAGCCACATCGCTGGGCCATTCCAGCAGTGACCGTCCCGGTTGTGGGTCGGACAGGCCGATGCCTGGCCGATCGACGGCGATCAGGCGCAGGCCGTTCTCGACTGCCGGCCCGTCCGGCGGGCAGGCGACGCGCGTCGTACCGAAGCCGTGAAAGAAGAAGACCGGTTGGCCATGCGGATTGCCCGACTCGGCCCAGCCCAGGCGACGCCCGTCGGCCAAGCGCAGCAGATGGTCTTCAGGACGCGGACCCCGCTCGACCTCACGCGTTCGAACGGCTGGCCGCGCCGGTGCTGGTATCGCGGTCAATGACGCTCCCGGCTGATGTTGTCATGCGTAGTATGGCGATTGATCGCAACTTGAGGGAGTGAGGAGGTCACATGTTGAGCGGCTGGACGGATCGTCGCGCGGTTGCCCCCATCGCGGCCGAGCTCGTGGGCACGTTCCTCTTCTTCTTCGTGGGCATGGGCGCGGTTGCCAGCCTTGATCGTGCCGCCGCGTCCGGTGGCGCGCTCGACGGCGCCGCTGGTCTCATCGTGGTCGCGCTGGCGCACGGCATCGTGCTCGCGGTGCTCGTCAGCGCCTTGGGCGTGATCAGCGGCGCCCATTTCAACCCAGCAGTCACCTTTGGCGTATGGCTCGCCGGCAAGCTCGTGTGGCGTCGCGCCGCCGCTTACGTCGTGGCCCAGCTCATCGGTGCACTTCTCGCTGCCATCGCCCTGCGCGTCGTATTCAGCGCCGCCGTGTCGCCCAGTCTGGGCACGCCCGCGCTCGGATCGGGCGTCGATGTGCTTGGGGGCATCCTGGTCGAGACCGTGCTCACCGTGATCCTGTTGACCGCAGTGTTCGGCACAGCCATCGACCCGCGCGCGCCCAAGATCGGCGGCCTGGCGATCGGCTTCGCGGTCGCGGCGGACATCCTGATGGGCGGCCCGCTCACGGGCGCCGCCATGAACCCGGCACGCTGGTTCGGTCCGGCGGCCGCCACCGGCATGTGGGACAACTGGTACGTGTGGATCATCGGCCCGCTCCTGGGAGCTGCGATTGTGGCTCTCGCCCATCGGTACCTGTTCGCCGAAGAGGGGAGCCTGGCGCGGACGCCCGCCGAGCCCATGGCCTGACCCTCGACGCCCGCGTCGAGGGCGCTGCCTTGCGCATTGCGAGCTTCACCGAGAGCGGCTGAACCGGCCATTCGGCCCCCGGGTAGTCGACTGGTGGCCCGGAGA
>JARXKQ010000138.1 GCA_030271555.1 Chloroflexota bacterium
TCCTCGTCGCGGCGATCAGCTTCCCATTGGCGGGTCAGGCACCAAGCGTCCTGAGTTCCGGCGGTTGGCTCGTCCGCGGCTCCGAGTCGGCCAGCGTCAGCCAGCGCCTCGCCGACGATTTCCACCAAGGCCAGAGCAGCCTGATCGTGCTCTTCCACACGACTGATGGCACGCCCGCTTCCGCACCCGACAAGCTCACGGCAATCGATGAGTCCGAGGCGGCATTCATGGACGATCCCAACGTCCAGGGTGTCTTCGGTTATCGCAACTCGGGTAACGACCCACGCTTCCTGAGCAATGACGGCACGGCCACATACCTCGTCGTGCTGCTCAAGGTGACCGACGAGCAATCGATCGACCTCGTCCCAGAGCTGCGCGCGCGCGTCGTGGCTGCGCCCGGGCTCGATTTCCAGTTGACCGGCTACGGGCCGCTGGCGGGCGACTCCAACACGCAGTCGGAGCAGGACCTGAGCCAGGCCGAGATCGTGTCCCTGCCGCTCGCGCTGCTCATCCTGTTGGTGGTCTTTGGCTCGCTGCTCGCGGCCGGGTTGCCGCTGCTCGTCGCCGGCTTGGCGATCCCCAGCACGCTTGCGCTCGTCTTCCTCGTGGCGCAGCAGACCGAGATGAGCATCTATGTCAGCAGCGTCGCGACGATGCTCGGTCTCGCCCTGGCGATCGACTACTCGCTCTTCCTGGTGAGTCGCTTCCGCGAGGAGCTGCGCCGCGGTCGACCGGTGGGTGACGCGGTCGAAATCGCCGTGGGCACCGCCGGCAAGGCTGTCACGTTCTCCGGCATCGCGGTCGCCATCGGCCTGCTGGGCCTGCTTTTCTTCGAGTCGTCGGCGATCAGCTCGATCGGCATTGCCGGCTCGCTCGTCGTCCTGTGCTCGGTGCTGTACGGCCTGACCTTCCTGCCGGCGTTGCTGGGCATGCTGGGGCCGCGCATCGACCTGTTCAGCACGGCCACTGCCATGGCGATAATCCGCCGCCGGGTGGGACTGCCTGAGGCGCCGCGCGTAAGGGGCGAGAGCCGCTGGGAGCGCGTCGCCCACTGGGTCATGCGCCACCCGATTGCCGTGCTGCTGCCCACCCTCGCGCTGCTGCTGCTCTTCGGGTCGCCGTTCCTGCGTCTCAACCAGGCCGTGCCTGACGCGTCAGTGCTGCCGGCTGGGCGCGAGAGCCGCGACGCGTACGTCTATCTGCGCAACGAGTTTCCGGGCGGCGCTACCTCGCCCTTCGAGGTGCTGGCTACCGTTCAGGGCGATCCACTCAGCGAAACCAACATCGCCGCGATCCTTGACTACGGCCACCGCCTCAGCGCCCTGGACAAGGTGACGCTCATCGAGAGCCCGTTCGTCCTACACAACCCGCTGGGCGGCGGCGACCTATCCGCGGCGGAGGTCGCGTACCTATTCGCCAATCCGCCTGATCCCGCGAGCGACCCGCTCGAGATCAACAGCGTCCTCGGCCAGCTCAAGGCGCGCTACATCAGTGGCTCGAGCGTCCGGTTGGTCGTGCACACGACCGCCGATCCGGGGCAGCAGGACGGGTTGAACGTCACCCGAACGCTCCGCGCAGTTGACCCCGGTAATGGCATCACGACTCAGGTCGGCGGCTTCATCGCCGCCAACTTCGACACCCTCACCGCCATGCGCGAGCGCACGCCGCTCGCAGTCGGCATGACGCTGCTCGTCAGCGCGCTTGTGCTGTTCCTGCTCTTCGGCTCAGTCGTGCTGCCGATCAAGGCGGTGTTCATGACGCTGCTCTCGATCAGCGCCAGCTTCGGTGCGCTCGTTTGGATCTTCCAGGAGGGCAACCTGCACGAGTTCCTGAACTTCGTGCCGCTGGGCTACACCGTGGCCGGCAACCCGATCATCATGTTCGCGGTCATCTTCGGCCTGTCCATGGACTACGAGGTGCTCCTCCTGTCGCGCATCCAGGAGGCGTACCGCAGGAGCGGCGACAACACCGTTTCGGTCGCCGAGGGTCTGGCGCGCACGGCCGCAGTCATCACCGGCGCGGCGATGATCATGGTCTGCGTCTTCGCGGCGTTCGCGCTGGCCCAGACGATCGTCATCAAGAGCATCGGCGTGGGCATGGCGATCGCCGTGTTCCTGGACGCGACGATCATCCGCATCCTGCTCGTGCCCGCGACCATGCGGCTGCTGGGCCGCTGGAATTGGTGGGCCCCAGGCCCACTGGGGCGATTAGCCGACCGACTCGGCTTCAGCCACGTCGAAGACGAGGCCCTGACTCAGCGGAATAGCCCATGAACCCAATCGTGGCGCGCTACGACACGGATGCCGCCGACTACGCGCGCTACTGGGGGCCGGTCCTTGAGCCGACCGCGGAGCGACTGCTGGACTACGTCGAACCCTTCGTGGCCCGACGAGGTAGTGACGTGCGGATCCTGGAGGTTGGCACCGGCACCGGGACACTGCTGCTGGCCGCCCTGGAGCGCTGGCCGCGGGCCGAGTACGTGGCAACGGAGCCGGCCCGGGGCATGCTCAACCTCGCGCGCGAGCGCGTCCTCGCGGCGCGCCAAGACGAGTCGCGCGTGACCTTCGTCGAGAGCTCAGCCGACTCACTTGCGGTGGATGCCAACTCAGTTGGCCTTGTGATCTCGAGCTTCGTGTTGCAGCTCGTGCCCGATCGAATCGCTGCCCTGCGCGAGGCCGCGCGAGTCCTGAAGCCGTCCGGGATGGTCGCCTACGTGACCTGGCTTGACCGCGACTCTCGCCGGCCGTTCATCCCGGCCGACGAATTCGACGAGGCCGTCCAAGACCTGAAGATCGACGAGCCGGAAGGCGCGCCCGAGCCCCACGCCGGCGATGTGCGCTCCGGTCGGGTCGCGACGAACGAGCTGCGCGGTGCTGGTTTCATGCGCGCGTCAGCGACCGAGGAAGAGCTGATCTACGGCTGGAGTCGCGATTCGTACCTCGAGTACAAGCTGGCCTACGACGAGCGCTCGCTGATTGAGTCGCTCGATGCCGCCCAGACCAAACGACTTGAGGAGATTGCGCGCGAGCGGCTCGCCCGCCTGAAGGAGCGCGATTTCCGCTGGCACGCGCCGGTGGTGTTCGCGCGGGCGCTCAAGCCGAGTGAGTAACCGGGGCACCTACTCGATCACGGCGTACGCGCGAACCGGCCATGTGGCCATGCCGGCCACGCGCGCCGGCACCGCGTTGAAGCGGAAGCCGGCCAGCGGCAGTTGCTCGAGTCCCGTCAGGTGCTCGACGATCGGCACGCCGGCGCGCAGCAGCGTTGTGTGGGCGGGCCGCGTTCCATTGGCGCCGTCATCGATGTTGAGCGAGTCGATTCCCACGAGCGCCGCGCCGTTTTCGACCAGCCAGGCCGCGCCCTCGGCGGTCAGAAACGGGTGGCCCTCGCCGTAGGCGGGAGTGGCCCAGTTGCGATCCCACCCGGTGTGGATGAGGACTGCCTTGCCTTCGACTGCCATGCCTTCGAATCGGCCGACTCCGATACGTCGCTCCGATTCACCGACTGCCCGCACCAGCACTCCGGGAAGGTCGGCCACCTGCTCCAGCTTCAGGCCGGCCAGGTCGAAGCCGTCCTCAAAGCGGTGGAACGGTGTGTCGAGATAAGTGCCGGTGTTGGCGACCATCGTGATCCGACCGATGCTGAACTCGGTGCCGGGCGCGTAACGAGCTCGAGACGCTTCCCGCGTCAGGTATTCGTCGATCTGCGGTGCCGGCAGTCCGGGATACGTGACGAGCCCGTCGCTGATGTCGTGGCTGAGGTCGATGAGGCGTCGGGTCATGCCGGTCAGGCTAAGCGACCGCGGCGCGGAACGGCGGATCGACCGGGCGGCAAACCTTGCAGGCGCGGAAGCCGGCGTGACGCGCATCGTCAGCGGAGCGCAGCGGGATGCGGTGCTTGTCCGTTATCCGGCGCGCATTGCGGCACGACGGGTAGCAATAGATGCGCGTCGAGTCGGATCCCATGAAGCGCACGCCCTTGGCCGGCAGCCGCTCCATCTCAGTCGTGTCCATGCCTTCTGATTCCAGGACCGCGCGCTTGGCCGTTGGGCCACCGGCGCCGTAGTTGCCGATCCGGCCATCACTGCGCACCACGCGGTGGCACGGGATAACGAATGGGATCGGATTGCGCGCAACCGCGTTGCCCACGGCGCGAACCGCAAGTGGCCGGCCCAGCTCCGACGCGACCCAGGCGTAGGGGCGCACCTCGCCGCGCGGAATCTCGAGCACCTTGCGCAGGACCTGCTGCTCGAAGTCGGGCAGCTCGTGCAGGTCCAGCGGCAGCGGCCCGCTGGGCTTGCTCTTGCCCCACAAGCGCTGGTCGATGACGCGCTCGATGAGCTTCGGCGCGCGATCTATGCGTCTTACCGTGCGCCCGAAGGTCGCGCGGAACGCGGCCTCGAAGTCGCCCGCGTCCTGGGCGCGCTCGACGAGCGCTATGCCGTCGCGGCCAAAGCCAATAAAGAGCGGCCCAATGGGGCCCTCGACGCGCACGTACGCGTCGCCAAGACCAAGCGTGTCGAGCACCTTGTCGAGCATCCCTTCCGGTGCGGGCGTTCGCAGCGAACGAAGCCCCGCCTGCACTTGCTGATCAGTTTGCTGATCGGTCATCTGTCGCGCGGTCATCTAACTGGCCTCCTGCGCGATCCCGCGCTGCTCCGCGTCGTATGCGGCGCGC
>JARXKQ010000139.1 GCA_030271555.1 Chloroflexota bacterium
TACCCACATGGAGCTGCCGTTCGGCGGCACGTTCGCCAAGGACACCTTCGAGAGCGGCACCCGCGCCGCGGCCTTTGGCGGTACGACGACGGTCATCGATTTCGCCGTCCAGTCGAAGGGCAAGTCGCTGCGCGACGGGCTCGACGCGTGGCACGCGAAGGCGCAGGGCAACGCCACAACGGACTACGGGTTCCACATGATCATGAGCGACGTTAACGACGCAACCCTTGCCGAGATGGACCAGCTGGTGGCTGAGGGCATCACCGACTTCAAGCTCTTCACCGCCTACCCGGGCGTCTTCTACAGCGACGACGGACAGATCTTCCGGGCGATGCAGCAGACGGAGAAGAACGGCGCGCTGATCATGATGCACGCCGAGAACGGCATGGCGATCGACGTCGTTGCCGCGGAGTACGTCGCGCAGGGCAAGACCGACCCGTATTACCACGGCGTCGTGCGCTATCCCATCTTCGAGGGCGAGGCGACCAACCGCGTCATCCGCCTCGCTGAAGCGGCGGGCGTGCCGGTCTACATCGTCCACCTGTCGGCGCGCGACGCGCTGCAGATGGTGCGCGAGGCGCGCGACCGCGGCTCGGCTGCGTTCGCTGAGACTTGTCCGCAGTACCTGTTCCTGTCGCTCGACGACATGGGCAATGGGTTCAATGGCGCCAAGTTCGTCTGCTCACCGCCGCTGCGCCCCAAGGATCACTGGGAGCCGCTCTGGCAGGGCCTCGTCAAGGACGATCTGCAGGTCGTGTCGACCGACCATTGCCCATTTGACTTCGAAACCCAGAAGCAACTGGGCGTGGGCGACTTCCGCAAGGTGCCCAACGGGCTGCCGGGCGTCGAGGACCGGGTTGATCTGCTGCACGACGGAGGCGTCGTTGGCGGCCGACTGACCAAGGAGCGCTGGGTCGAGATCATCAGCGCGGCGCCGGCGCGGATGTTCGGCCTCGCGGGCGTTAAGGGCGTCGTGGCGCCCGGCGCCGACGCCGACCTCGTCATCTATGACCCGGCCCGCAAGCACACGATCAGCGCCAAGTCGCACCATATGGACGTCGACTACTCGTGTTACGAGGGCCGCCCAGTAACGGGCGGTTCAGACATCGTCATGTCGCGCGGCCGGGTGATCGTCGAGAACGGCGCCTGGAAGGGCGAAAAAGGGTGGGGCAAGTTCCTAAAGCGCAAGACCGCGCGCGAATACCTCGTCTAGGAGGCGAAATGGGTAAGTGGCAATACTCCTGGCTGACCGATCAGCCGCAGACCACGCTTGGGTTCAGCCATCCGCAGCCAGGAATGGCCGCGGAGCTGGGCCAGGTGCTGGGCCCCACGGTCCTGGCCGCACAATCGACCGAGTGGCTGATCACCTTCGATCGGGCACGCGCGAACCTGGGCTACATCAGCGGGCTGATGGGCGATCGCGGCTGGGAGATGTTCTCAGTGGTCAACCACGCCGGCGGGCCCATGCCGGGGATGGTGCAGACCAACTGGTATTTCAAGAAGCCCGTCGAGGGTTAGGGGCGGCGCGGGACCAGAACTGTCTGTTCCTGGGTGGCCACCTCGAGCCGATCGGGGCCATAAGTGGTCGTACGCAAGCGCAGGTAGCCGCGGTCCGACCGCGACTTTGAAGGGCGCATCTCGAGGATCTCGGCCTGCGCCGTTAGGACGTAGCCGGGCAGCACTGGCTTGAGCCAGCGCAGCTTGTCGATGCCCACGCCCACGACCTCGCCGCTCGCGAAGAGCGGCGACAAGACCATCATGCGCATCGTCGCGGCCAAGGTCTGCCAACCCGACGCGGTCAGCTCGCCGAAGACACTGGCCTGCGCCGCGGCGTCCTCGAGATGCATGGGCTGCGGGTCAAATTCGACCGCGAACGCGCGCACGTTGTCGCGCGTGACCTCATAGGTCTCGGGCGAGACGATGACCTCGCCCAGGCGAAAGTCCTCGTAGTAGCGACCGGCCACGCTGTCTGGCGCCTGGTCGATCAGCGCGTGCGCGGGAAGCCCAGATCGACCTTCGATGTCCCTGGATCGGGCCAGCGCGCAGTAACGACCTTGCCGCGCGTGTAGAACTGGACGCCCTCTGGGCCATACATGTGCAGGTCGCCGAAGAGCGAGTCCTTCCAGCCGCCGAAGCTGTAATACGCGACCGGCACGGGGATCGGCACGTTGATGCCGACCATGCCCGCCTGTGCCTCGAACTGGAACTGGCGCGCGGCGCCGCCGTCGCGGGTGAAGATCGCGGTGCCGTTGCCGTAGGGGTTGTCGTTGACCAGCCGAACGGCATCCTCGTAGGTCTTGACGCGCATGACCTCCAGCACCGGGCCGAAGATCTCGTTGCGGTACGACTCGTGGTTGGGCTGGACGTTGTCGATCAGCGAAACGCCCAGAAAGAAGCCGTCCAACTTGGCCGCTGGGGCCTCGCGCCCGTCGGTCACCACGGTCGCCCCGTCGGTCACCGCCTTGTCGAGATACGACGCGACCTTGTCGCGGTGCTCCCGCGTGACGAGCGGTCCCATCTCAGCCGCGGGATCGCTGCCCGGCCCCACGTTGATCTTGGGCAGGCGCTGCTTGATCGCGTTGACCAGTGGATCGCCAACGTCGCCGACAGCGACCACGACGCTGACGGCCATGCACCGCTCGCCGCTGCTGCCGTAGGCCGCAGAGACGGCCGCGTCCGCGGCCATGTCGATGTCGGCGTCGGGCAGCACGATCATGTGGTTCTTGGCGCCGCCCAGCGCCTGCACGCGCTTGCCGTTCTTAGTGCCGGTCTCGTAGATGTACTTGGCGATGGGCGTCGAGCCCACGAACGAGATGGCTTTCACATCGGGATGGGTGAGCAGCCGATCGACCGCCACCTTGTCGCCCTGGACAACGTTGAAGACGCCGTCCGGGACGCCCGCTTCGTGGAGCAGCTCGGCGATGAAGAGCGACGCGCTGGGGTCCTTCTCCGAGGGTTTCAGGATGAAGGTGTTGCCGCACGCGATCGCGTTGCCGAACATCCACCTGGGCACCATTGCCGGGAAGTTGAACGGCGTGATCCCTACCGTGACGCCCAGCGGCTGGCGGATCTGGTACACGTCGACGCCACCGCTGACCTGCTCGCTGTAACCGCCCTTGAGCAGGTGCGGGATGCCCGTCGCGAACTCGAGGTTCTCGAGGCCGCGCGCGACCTCGCCCAGGGCATCGGAGGGGACCTTGCCGTGCTCGGCGGTCAGCAGCGCTGCGATCTCCTTACGCCGCACATCGACCTGGTTGCGGATCTTGAACATGATGTCCGTCCGCTTCGAGATCGAGGTGGCGCGCCACGCGGGGAAAGCCGCGGCGGCGGCCGCCACGGCGGCGTCAACCTCATCGACGGAGGCGAAATCCACGGTCTTGGACTGACGCCCGGTGGCCGGGTCGTACACCGGACCGTGGCGGCCCGACGCGCCCTCGACGATGCGTCCGTTTATCCAGTGCGAAACACGCCCCAGTTCGACGTCGGCGGCGGCAGTCTGGATGGGTCGGTCGGCAATCTCAGTCATAGCGCCAACGATACCCCGTCGGCGCCAGCTTTCGCCTTTAGCGGCCGGTTTCGGGCACCGGCGTGCGGCGGCGCGAGAAGACGCCGTAGATGAGCAGAGAGACCATCATTGAGATCAGCGCAAGCGTCTGCTCGACGTTGAGGCCGCCCACGATCGCCTCGTCGCGCCAGAAGTAGCCGACTACCAGCCGGCCCAGCAGAAACCAGCCAAGTGCGCCCGCGAAGAGCGCGCCCTCGCGCGCGGTTCGGTCGGCCCACGCAACAAGGCGGTGGACGCGCAGCGGCTTGAAGCGCTGGCCGGCGACCAGCAGCACGACGGGGATGCCGGCGAGCATCCATAGGCCTTCGTAGACCTGCGCCGGGTGCGACGGAATTTGGGCGTTGGCGCCGACCCACGGCCCGGCGCCGGTGAAGGCCACGGCCCAGCTGGCGTCGAATGGCAGGCCCTGGCCGCTGCCGCCGAGCAGCTGGGCGAGTTTGCCCAAACCCAGACAGATGAGCATCGGCACCGCGGCCGCGTCCGCCCAGCGCCGCACCGGCGCCTCGATCATGCGCGCCACGTAGCCCGCGGTGAGGATGCCGCCCAGCACCGCGCCCAACAGCGAGAGCGAGCCAACGGTGGGGTCGAAGATCTTCTGCGGCTGGCTCGCGTAATACGACCAGAAGTCGAGCGCGTGAAATAGCCGCCCACCGACGACGGCACCGGGGACGATGCCGGCGATGATCAGCAGCATGTCGTCGAGGCGCAGGCGCCGGATGGGCTTCGCCTGCTCAACCTTGGGCGCGTGTGGAAAGAGCGGCCGCAGGTCAGGTTCGCGCCGGCGGAAGAATGGCCGCTGGCCGCGCACATCGGGCGCCATGAGTGCCGCGACGGTCAGCGCCACCAGCAGGCCCAGCGTCACGCCGATGGTCTGCCAGCGAATGGTCAGCGCGCCCAACCGCAGCAGCGGGTCGAAATCGAAGTTGATCAGCGCGAGTGGCACTTACCTAGTGTGGCGTCCCGCCGCGCGGCGGGCTCAGCGGTTGCGCGCGGGCCGATGGAGCAGCTGCGCCGCCGTCGGGCCAAGGTGGCGCCGATCGGGGAGGCGCAGGTAGCCGCCCACTGCCGCGACTGCGGCGAGCGAGCCGCCCACGATCAACGCCG
>JARXKQ010000140.1 GCA_030271555.1 Chloroflexota bacterium
CTTCGGTAGAACAACTCGAAGAGCTTGTCCGGGTTTTCGCCATTGAGGCCGGTGCCGCGATCAAGGACACGCACGGCGACCGAGTAGTCGACCCGTTCGGCGTGAATCTCAATGCCCTTCTCAGCACCGTTGCCGTAGCGCAGGGCATTGGTCAGGTAGTTCCGGACTACCTGCTCGACATACGTGGCGTCACCGCGGACGGCAGGCAGCCCGGGGGTCACGTGCATGCTGATACGGGCGCCACCCCAGCGCGCCGGCGACCCGCCCACGATCGATGCCAGCAGATGTTGCAGCAGGACCGGCTCGTCGCTCGTCTCGACGATGCCGCGTTCGACGCGCGTCATGACGAGCAGGTCCTCGACTAGGCGGACCAGGCGCTCCGACTCGGCGCGAATGTCGGCAATGACCTCCTTGCTCCGTTCCCGCGATAGGCCGCGCTCGAGGAGCCGGCTGCCGCCGTAAATCGTCGTAATGGGTGTCCGCAGTTCGTGCGACAGGACACCCATGAACGCCTCGCGTGCAGCCTGGGCGGCACGCGCTTGGGTCACGTCGCGCAACACGATGACGGTTGGTGGCTGCAAGGCCGCGCCACCATCCGCAAGCGGCTCAACGGAGGTGCCGTAGCGGCGCATCTCGAACCAGCGCGAGCCATCGTCGACGCGGACTTCGATCGCCTCTTCGTTGCCGGCGTCCTTGGGCGGCGGTGTGCCTGCCATGGGTGCCAAGCGTCGCCAAAGCTCGTTCAACGTGATCGGCAGGGGGCCTTCGAACATACCCGCCGCGGCGCGGTTGCCCAGCCTGAGCTTGCCGCTGCCGTCGTACACGATGACGGCCTCCTCGAGGGCTGCCATGACAGTGTCCAGCTGGGCGCGCCGATCGTTGGCTGTTCGGTACAGCTGGGCGTTTTCGAGCGCAATGCCGGCGCGCTGTCCGAGCTCCGTCGCGAGCGCCAGTTCCCTGTCGCCCAGGCGCCGCCCAGACTCGGCCATGACGAGACTCAGGGCACCGATTGCGCCGTGGCGGCCCATCAACGGGACGATCAGGTACGACGCATCACGCAGCTCCAGCCGGTCGACGAGCTCCTTTTGCTCCCCCTGGAGATTGGCCGCATCGATCAGTTCCTGGGTGATCATGCCCACCTCGGGCGTGCTTTCGCGGATGACCCGCGGCGCTCCCGTTTGGGCATCAGATGGGACCGGGTTCAGTTCGCGCAGCCGCATCGCTGCTTCAACCTTGCTCGGGTCGCTGTGCACCAAGGCGACGTGGTTGAGCGATCCGTCTGGTGTCAGCAGGTCGACGTTGCAGTAGTCAGCCAGGACCGGCACAGCCATATAGGCGAGCCGCCGTGCAGCCTCGGCCGTGTCGAGCGTGCCAGAGAGCGCCGATGTCGCGTCAGCCATGAACTGGCCGGCTTTGGACGACCAGCGTTCCTCGGTAATGTCGCGGAACGTGGTGATGACGTGCGTCACGTGCCCGGTCGCGTCGCGCACCGCGGTGGCGCGCGTCTGCGACCAGCGGTCGTCACGGCTGGCCTTCGTCCGGAAGCCGAGGATCTGTTCGACTGAGTCCTCACCGGCCATCACTCGTCGGCTGGGAAGGTCGGTCTCACTCAATCGAAGGCCGTCCTCGGTGAACATCTCGAAGCGATCGAGGATTTCGGACGGTGGAGTGGCAATCATCTCGGCGGCGGTGGTGAAGCCGCTCAGCTGCGCGGCGGCGTCGTTCGCAAAGAGCAGTCCGTTGGGCGTCAGGACGGTGATGCCCTCGTCGATGCTGCCGACGATCGCCGCGAGCTGGTCGCGCGACGAGCGCAGCTGAGTGTCGATGCGCTGGCGGTCTACGGCCGCGCCGATGACGTTCGCGACCGCTTGCAGGAAGTTGGCCTCGTCCTGCGTAAATCGGCCGGCGCGGGTGGTGTACGCCGATAGCGCACCAAACGGGTTGTCGGCGCTGCCAATGCGGACGCTCATGCCGGCCTTGGCGCCGTGTTCGGCAACGGCGGACCACACTTTGAACCGCTTTTCCGCGGCCAGATCAGGCACGATGACCGGGCCGCCGGTCGCGATCGTGTAACCCGACTGCGTCTGCGCGATCGAGTAGACGTCGAACTCGCCCACGATGCCCGGCCGCCAGCCGACGCCTTCGACCAGGTGCAGCGTCTCGCCGTCCGGTGAGAGTTCCAGCAGGGCCACGAACTCGGTGTCGAGCACCTGGCTCACAAGCAGGCACGCGTCCGAGAAGAGGACATCGAGTGAGGTGTTCGCCAGGGCCTGCTGGCCGATGTGGGCCAGAGTTGCCTGTTGCGCTACCAACTGCTCAGTGGACGAGCGCGCCAGAGGTTCTTCATGGGCTTCGACAGGGACCGCCTCGGCGCGACCGTCACCGGAAGCATGAGGTAGCGCCCGTGTTCCCCTCGCCATTCGACGTTTGAGGGTATCCGCGGCGAGACCGTGGGGCGATGTAGGGCGCATAACAATTTCGCCGGCGTGCGCGACGGTGCCGCGGTCAGGCGAGGTCCGGCAGCTCCTGCTCGAGCGTGAGTGCCGGCGCGAACAGGTCGCCCCGCTTCTTGACCCGATCGAGCACCGTGGCGATGGTCCAGCGATCCGGCCGCAACTTGGGATCGTCCAGTTCATCCCAGGTGATGGGCGTCGAGACCGCCGCGTTCGCAACGGGCCGCACCGCGTAAGGCGCGACGAGGGTCTTGTTCATCGCGTTCTGCGTGTAATCGAGCCGCGCCAGTCCGCGCCGCGATGACTTGGCCCACTGCCAGCTGATCAGGTTTGGCGTGGCGGCACCAATGGCGCGCGACAGCGCCTCGACCCAGTCGCTCGTCTCGCGATACGTGTAGCCCGGTCTGACCGGCACCCAGATCTGGATGCCGCGCTTGCCGGTCGTCTTGGGCAGCCCGATCACTCCCAGGTGATCGAGTGCCGTGCGATACAGCCGCGCCAGCGTCAGGATGTCGTCGAAGGTGGTCTTTTCACCCGGGTCGATATCGATCAGGGCGTAGGTGGGTGACGAGTACGTGTCGGCGCGCGACGTCCACGGGTGCAGGTCGATGGTGGCGTGGTTGGCCAGCCAGGCCATCGTCGCCACCCGGTCGGCGACCAGATACGTGTGGCTCTCGCTCGACCCAGCTTCGGGGTAGTCCCACCGACCGATCCACGCCGGCGCCCAAGCCGGGATCTGTTTTTGCCAAAAGGTGTGGCCGGTCACGCCGTCGGGCCAGCGCGACAGGTTGAGCGGCCGGCCCTTGATGTACGGCAGCAGCACCGTCGCGACCGTCACGTAGTAGCGAATCAGGTCGCGCTTGGTGAAACCCGGCTCGGGAAACAGCACCTTGTCCAGGTTGGTCAGGCTGACGGTCTCGCCGCCAATCTCCCACGGTCCGTCGCGCGTCATCGCCTCCAGCGCTTTCATCTCGGCGGCGGTCGCCTTCTGTGGGTAGCCAGCAGGCTCGGCCGACCTGGCCTTCGAAGCCTTAGGCGCGGAGGATCTTGCTGGCCCCTTCGCAGTCGTACCCGCCGTGGGCGGAGTTCTGAAGGCAGCCTCGGCGGCCATCTTCTTGGTCGAGCCTTCAATCTCCCGGACGACTTCGGTCGGTGGCTTGCCTATCTCGAGGCCCTTGTAGGCCGACTGGCGCAGCAAGCCGTCGTCGGTCCACTCGGCAAAGTCGACCCGGACCACAAGGCGCGGCTCGGACCATCGGGCGCCGCGGATGCGCGGTGCGTTGGGCGCCGCGGGGGCGTCAACCGCGTGAGCGTCGAGCTCAGTTTTGAGCTGGCGGATGGTCTTATTGTCGAGGCCGGAGCCCACCTCTCCGACGTAGCTCCATTCCTTCCCGTCGCGGACCGCGACGATGAGCGAGCCGAGCGCCTCGCGCGCGCCCTTGCCCGGCTCATAGCCGATAACTACCACTTCCTGCTCACGCCGGATCTTGATCTTGAGCCACGCCTTGCTGCGCTTACCCGGCTCGTATGGGCTGTTGCGCAGCTTGGCGATCACCCCTTCGAGGCCCTGTTCCTTGACCGTCTCGTAGAAGGTCTTGCCTTCATCGAAGTGCGCGCCGTAGCGGACTGAGTCGTGCTCGCGCAGGACGCTGCGCAGCAGGCGCTTGCGCTGCTCGAGGGGCACGTCGAGCAGCGACCTGCCGTCGAGGTAGAGCAGGTCGAACACGTAGTACACGACCGGCGCCACGAAATCGTCCTTAGGCTTCTTGGTCGTGGGCCGCGGCCCAAACCGGCCCATGCCGGCGCGATCCTGGAGCAGCCCGAACTGCGGCCGGCCGGCGCGGTCGAGCGCAACGACCTCGCCGTCGACGATCGCCTGCTGGGCGTTGATCCACGTGGGCTTGGCGCCGGCAAGATCGGGGAAATAGCGCGCCGCATCCTGCTTGTTGCGCGTCCAGAGACGGACCTTGCCCTTGTCGACTACCGCCTCTATCCGGTAGCCGTCGAGCTTCAGCTCGAACAGCCAGTCGGGATCGTCGAAGGGCGCGCCGGCAAGTGTCGCCTTCATGGGTTCGATGAACTCGGGCAGTGCCGCGGTGCGCGCGGCCGCGAGATCGATTGCCGCCTCGGCCGCCGGCGCGCGCGAATCCCAGACGGCGTCGCGGCCTTCCTTGACCTCCTCGTTCGTGCGTCCGGTCTTGACCGATCGCGG
>JARXKQ010000141.1 GCA_030271555.1 Chloroflexota bacterium
GGCGGCTACTACAGCGATCTGGCCGCGCAGAACCAGAACAAGACGGTCCCGATCCGCTCGTCGCGCGGCATCATCTACGACCGTAATGGCCGCGAGCTGGCCATCAACGTTCCCTCATACGTGGCCTACATCCGACCCGCGGACCTGCCGTTCAGCCAGCGCGACAGCGTCGCTTCGCGTCTCGCCACACTGCTTGACCTGGACCAGGCCGGCATCATCGCCGCGATCGACAAGTACGCCAGCCAGCGCTTCGAGCTGGTGCGAATCGCGTCGGACATCTCAAGCGACGCCGCGCGGATCATTGTCGAGGAGAGTCGCAACCTGCCCGGAGTTGAGATCGCGATCGAGGACAGGCGCCAGTACGAGTACGGGCCGCTGCTCTCGCACGTAATGGGCTACGTTTCGCCCATCAGCGCTGATCAGCTCAGTCAGCTGTCCGACCAGGGCTATCTCGCTGACGACGACATCGGCCAAACCGGCGTCGAAGACAAGTTCGAGAGCGTGCTGCGCGGCACCTACGGCCAGGAAACAGTCGAACGTGACGCGTCAGGCCGGATCGTGCGCACGATTGAGATCACTCAGCCGCCTGTTGCTGGCGACTCGCTCGAGCTCACGATCGACACGAAGATCCAGCAGGAAGCCACCAACGCCCTGCAGTGGGCCACGGACATCGTCCACCTGCAGCACGGCGTAATCATCGTGGCCAATCCGCAGACGGGCGAGATCCTGGCGATGGTGTCGCTGCCGACCTATGACGACAACCTGTTCGCGAGCGGCATCACGAACGCTCAGTATCAGGAGCTGATCAACAACCCCAATCATCCGCTGGTCAACTACGCGATCTCGGAGCAGTACCCACCCGGCTCGACCTACAAGCTGGTGACGGCGTCCGGCGCGCTGAGCGACGGCCTGATTACACCGACGACCCAGCTCGAAACGGCGGGGTACCTCGAGATCGGCGCGTACCGCTATTACGACTGGAACCGCCGAGGTTTCGGGCCGCTCGACGTTACCGGCGCTTACGCCGTCTCGAGCGACACGTTCTTCTACCAGGTGGCGGGCATGCTGGGCATCGATCGACTCTCGTATTGGGCCGATCAATGGGGCTTCGGCAAGCGCACGGGCATCGACCTTCCCGGCGAAGCCAAGGGCATCGTTCCGAGCAACGCATGGAAGCAGGCAGTCTTCGGTCAGGACGTCTTCCCAGGCGAGGTCTACCACGCAGGCATCGGCCAGGGCTACGACGCGGTGACGCCGCTGCAGCTGCTCGATGCCTACATGGCGCTGGCCAACGGCGGCACGCTGTACAAGCCGCAGATCGTTCACCGCGTGCTCGCCCCTGACGGCAGCGTCGTGCAGGACTTCCAGCCGCAGATCATGTCGACCGTCGGGGTCGACCCGGACATCCTCCAGACCATGCGTCTCGCGGCGCGCGAGGTCGTGACGAGTCGTCACTCGGGCAACCTGGTCGACGAGCCGATTGTCGTAGCCGGCAAGACGGGCACGGCTGAGTTCGGCACCCGCGACCCAACGACCAAGAACCTGCCCTGGCACTCGTGGTTCGTGGCATTCGTGCCCAACTTCACCGCCGACACCCCGGGCGACCCGGCCAAGACCGACTCACAACTCGCCATCGTCGCTTTCGCCTACGACGCCGTCGTCAAGGCCAACGCCGCGACGGAGATGGTCAAGTACTTCCTCCAGGAGCACTACAACCTGGGCGTCGACCTGACACGGCCCGACCTGATGCAGAACGGCTATCTGTGGGACGGTACTTAGATGACCGCGATGCGCATCGAGCGCTCTTCGACGAGCTCTTTCGCGGCGCGGCCGGAGTCCGGCAGCTGGCGCGCGTTTGACATTCAGCTCGCGGTGGCAGCGCTCGCCCTGGCAGTGATCGGTCTGCTGATGGCGTGGACCAACAGCCCCGACGGCCCATTGAGCGCCGGTTCGATCTTCACCCGCGGGTTGATGTGGTTCGCGCTGGCGATCATCGCGTTTGCCGCCGTCGCCGCCTTCGACTATCGCTGGCTGCGCACGTTTTCCGCGCTGATATACCTCGCCAACGTGGGTCTGCTGATCCTGACCCTCATCATCGGCGTGACGATCAACGGCGCGCAGCGCTGGCTATCGGTCGGCGGCCTTACCTTCCAGATCTCGGAGATCTCGAAGGTCGTGATGATCGGCGTGCTGGCCACCTTCCTCCAGGCGCGGCGCGACAAGCTGGGCAACGTCTCGACGCTGCTGGGTGTGGGCATGCTCATCGCGCCGCCTTTCATCCTGGTGATGATCCAACCCGACCTGGGCAGCGCCCTCGTTCTCGTGGCGATCGCTGCTGGAGCGCTGTACTTGAGCGGCGCCAGCCTGCGCTGGATGGGCCTGGCAGCGGGCTCAGTAGTGGCGATGGTGCCGGTGATCTGGTCAGTGCTGCAGGACTACCAGCGGCGCCGGCTGCTGTCGTTCCTGGACCCCAGCTCCGACCCGCAGGGCGCCGGCTTCCAGGTGATCCAGGCGCAGATCGCGGTCGGTTCGGGCGGCATCTTCGGCAAGGGCCTGACCGGCGGCGCAACGGGAGCGAGCTCGCTCTTGCCGGTCCAGTCGACCGACTTCGCTTTTGCCGTGCTGCTGGAGGAGCTCGGCTTCATCGGCGGGATAGTCGTGTTCCTGCTCTTCGCCTGGCTGCTGTGGCGAGTGATGCTGATCGGCTGGCGCTCCGGGACAGTGTTCGGGATCGCCTTCGCCGCCGGAACGGCGTCGATGATCGTCTTTCAGATCCTGGTGAACGTGGGCATGATCGCGGGGTTGATGCCGGTAACCGGCATTCCGCTGCCCTTCATCACTCACGGCGGCGCGTCCATCGTGAGCACGGCTATCGCGCTTGGGCTGCTGCAGAGCATCGCCATGCGCGGTGAGGTGCCCCGCTCAACCTGGTGAGCGGCTCTTGGCGGGTCAGCGGCGACTAGCGCCGGCTCAGCAGCGCCTGGATCTCGGCGCGGTAGGCGCGGCCCATTGGAGCGCGCAGCAACCACTCGAGGAACTCAGGGTCGGTGCGCTTGATCTGGCCCAGTGTCCAGCCCGTGTAGCGCCCGAAATCGACAACGCTGCCGCTGGGCGGTCCCACCGCCGGACCCGCCGCGCCGACCGGCACTTCTCCTGGCGCGCGGATCAGGCGGTCGCCGGTGCGACGATCGCGCCGCGACGCGAGCCACTCGTCGTACTTGCGGCGCCTGTCGGGATCGCGCAACGTCTCGTATGCCTCGTTGACGGCGGCCATGCGCCGCGCAGCTTCCGGCGAGGGATCCACGTCAGGGTGGTAGCGCTGGGCGAGCTTGCGATAGACCGTGCTGATGATCTCCTGGTCGGCAATCTCGGCCAGCATCAACACCTTGTAGTGGGTCATGCGCGGATCTGTTTTCATCTGTGTGCCCGCATCGTCGGTGGCGAGCACAGGTGTGGATAGGTGACGATTGGTCGGGCCGAGCCCGGTACGGGGGTCCCACTCTTTCGTCTCAGGTCACTCGTGCTGTATGCTTCTTGTTCGCGCCCAAATCCCTTTCGAACGTCAATCACCCATCAACCGCGCGCCCTCCGGAGAGCCATGTACGCCGTCATCGAAACAGGTGGAAAGCAGTACCGCGTTGAGCTCGGCAGCGAGTTCGCCGTGGAGCGGCTCGAGGGCGCCCCGGGTGACACCATCAAGTTCGATCGCGTGCTCCTTGTCGCCGACGGCGACACGGCCAGCGTGGGCACTCCGGTCGTCGACGAGGCGCTCGTGACCGCGAGCCTCGTCCGCCATGACCGCGCCGACAAGGTCATCGTGTTCAAGTACCGACCCAAGGCGCGCCATCGCACCAAGAACGGCCATCGCCAGGAGCAGACGATCGTCCGCATCGCGGACATCAGCTTCGCGGGCCGCAGCGCTGCCGATGAGGCCAAGGTCGAAGAGAAGGAAGCATCCAAGGCGAAGGCCAAGGCGGCGGCTGATGTCGAGAAGAAAGCGACTGCCGACGCGGCGCTCGCAGCCAAGCTCGACAAGGAAGCCAAGGCCAAGGCGGCCGAGAAGGCCAAGGCCGACGCAAAGCCGGCACCCAAGGCCAAGTCGGAGCCCAAGGCAAAGGCTGCACCCAAAACTGCGGCCAAGCCCAAGGCGGCAGCGAAGAAGACAAGGGAAAGCGCTCCGAAGAAGCCGGCGCGCACGAAGAAGGACGAGTAACCATGGCTCACAAGAAGGCAGGCTCAAGCTCCAAGAACGGCCGCGACAGCGTCGGCCAGCGCCTGGGCGTGAAGGCCGGCGACGGCCAGCTCGTCTCAGCCGGCTCGATCATCGTTCGCCAGCGCGGGATGACCTTCCTGGCCGGCCCAGGCACGTCGCTGGGCCGCGATTACACCGTCTTCGCGACGCTCTACGGCCGTGTCAAATTCGACAACCAGACGCGCTCCAAGAAGCGCATCAGCATCCTTGCCGACACAGGGACGCAGGCAGAGGCAAAGTAATGAAACCCGACGTTCATCCCAAGTACCACGCGGCCAAGGTGGTGTGCGCCTCGTGTCACACCGAGTTCGAGGTCGGCTCGACGCAGCCCACGCTGCACGTCGACATCTGCTCCAACTGCCACCCGTTCTTCACGGGCAAGCAGACGATGCTGGATCGGGCCGGTC
>JARXKQ010000142.1 GCA_030271555.1 Chloroflexota bacterium
GAGCTGGGTCGTGAGCCAGGTAGCCGCGAGCCTGTCGCTCAGGCCGGCGTCAGGCTGTTCCGCGAGCTGCTTCTGCAACGACTGCTCCTTCGGACCGAATCGTCGGCCCGGAGCAGTTCGCAGGGGGTGTGCCGTTTGGCCCAAAGGCTTGGCCAAACGCCCCGGAAATCAGCCGGAAGGGCGCAGGTCGTAGAGCGTGCCGCTGCCGGCGTTGGGCACGGGCGTCCCGTGTTCCTGGACCCACGCGGTCAGCGCGGCGAATTGGGCGTTGCCGCCGGCGCCACCGATCAGCCCGCCGCCCAGCACGATGAAGCGCAGCTGACCGGCGTCGACGTACGCCTGGAGCCGGTCGACGGTCAGTGCATCGTCGCCGCCGTTGAAGCCGCCGATGGCCATGACGTGGACACCTGTCGCGAGCTGCAGCGGTGCCGCTTCCGCTGATGAAGTCACCGCCACCAGCCAGATCTCGCTGGTGTGGTTTGACTCGAGGAAGCTGATCAGCTCGTCGTCGAACTTGACGCTGCCGAAGGCCGGTGGGCCCCCGCCGGGTTGGCCATCAGGCAGTCCATCGGTGGGTCGGCCGTCACCGGGAAAGCCGTCCGGTGGTCGGCCGCCTGTCGGGAAACCGACACCGGGCAGGCCGTCGGTGGGCCTGAGCCCCGCAAATTCCGCCCGTGTCTGCGGGCCCGCCTGCGGGTCGCCGCCCGCGTAGGCACTGCTAATCGTGTCGAGCGAGTAGGCCGCCGGGCCGATCAACAACACCGCGACGCCCAGGGCGGCGCCCGCGAGTGCAAGCCGTGGTCGCGGGATCACCAGAAGCGCGGCGGCACCTATCCCCAGCGCGACGATCACCGGACCCAGCCACGGATAGAACTGCGGGCTCCGCGCCAGCAGGACCGCGGCGAGGACCGCCGATCCAAGAACGCCTGCCGCGAGGACGACCATGGCTGCTCTGCCGCGCCTGCCGCCGGCCTTGCGCAGCGACCACAGCTCGACCGCGCCCACGCCCACCAGGGCGCCAATCGGCGGCGCAAGCACGACCGCGTAATAGGAGTGGACGATGCCCGCCATGAACGAGAAGACGAGCGCTGTCACGAGGAGCCAGGTGCCCCACATCAGGTAGGCCGCGCGGCGCAAGTGCGTCCGCGGCAGGCGGCCGCGCAATATGAGCCCGGCAACCAGCCCCACGAGGGCTATCGGCAACAGCCAGGCGATCTGGCCGCCGAACTCCGGGTTGAACATGCGCAGGATGCCCGGCTCGCCGCTGAAGTTGGCGCCGGGACCGGAGATCCCGGTGGGGCCGCCCGCAAACCGATCGCCGCCCAGTCCCAGGAAGCCGAAGATGCGCTGCAATCCGTCGTAGCCCAGCAGCAGCTCGAGCGCCGAGTTGCTCGATGAGCCGCCGATGAACGGCCGCTGCGCAATGGGCGTCAGCTCAACGGCCGCGACCCACCAAAGGCTGCTGACCAGGACCGTCGCCAGCGCGACCAGAAGGTGGCCGACTCGTCGCGCCACACCCACGGGCGCGGCAATGAAGTAGGTCAACGCAAACGCCGGCAGGACGAGGTACGCCTGCAGGAACTTGGTGTTGAAGGCGAGGCCGACGAGCAACGCCGACAGGACGATCCAGCGCAGGCGCGCGTGCTCCAGGCCGCGCATGAACGCGTATCCCGCGCCAACCAGCAGCAGGGTCAGCAGGGCGTCCGGGTTGTTGTAGCGAAAGATCAGGACCGCAACCGGCGTGAAGGCGGCGACCAAGGCGGCGATCGTCGCGGCCGCGACGCCAAAGTAGCGCCGCACGGCGATGAAGAGCAGCGCAACGGTGGCGACGCCGCACAGCGCCTCCGGCAAGAGGATGCTCCAGGAGGACAGGCCGAAAAGCCGCACCGACAGGCCCATCAACATCGTCGCCAGCGGCGGTTTGTCGAGGGTTATGAAGTTCCCTGAGTCGAGCGAGCCCCAGAACCACGCCGACCAGGATTGACTCGCCGCCTGCGCCGCGATCGAGTAGTAGGTGTTGGCGAAGCCGCTGACCGCGAGGTTGTAGATGTAGAGGATGGCCGCGAGCGCACTGACGGCTGGCCCGGCGAGCTGCGCCCAGTTGACGTTGGTCGTCATCCGGTCGGCCAGCGAGATCGAGCGCGTCGCGGGCGCAAGCGCGGGCAAACCGTCTGCGGCAGGAATATCCATTGCGCCATCGTCGTCATGTGCGATGTGAAAGGAACACGTGCGCGCTGGGAGGTTGCTGTGGGTCGGGCCCTTCGTTAGGCTCGCGTCCCATGACCGACCTGCCCTTGGCGCCCACCCTGCCGCCTGACCTGGACACACCCGCGCTGGTGATCGACCTCGACGTGGTCGAACGCAACGCTCGGCGTGTGGCCAGCGCCGTGTCGGAGCGCGGCATCAAGCTGCGGCCGCACGTCAAGACGCACAAGTCGGTCGCCCTGGCAAAGCTGCAGATGGAGCACGGAGCGACGGGCATTACGGTGGGCACGCTGGGCGAGGCCGAGGTGATGGCCGACGGCGGCCTGACCGACGTCTTTCTCGCGTATCCGGTGTGGGCAGAGGGGCCCAAAGTGGCCAGATTGCGCGCCCTGGCTGAGCGGCCGGACCTGCTCTTCGCGGTTGGCACGGACTCGCTCGCTGGCGTCGCGCAACTGGCTCGAGCGATGAGCGGCTCGAGCGCCCGGCTGCGGGTGCTCATCGAGGTAGATCCGCACTACGGCCGGACCGGCGCGGCCCCTGATGTCGCGGCGGAGATCGGCCGGGCTGCTGAATCGGCTGGTTTTGAGTTGCTCGGCCTCTTCAGCCACGGCGGTCACGCGTACGCTGGCGGCGACTCGATCGCCCGGGCGGCACGCGACGAGCTCGAGGCGCTGGCCATTGGCGAGGAAGCGCTCGTCGCTGCCGGTATGGCCGCGCCGGTACTGAGCGCCGGCTCATCGCCGACGGCGCTAGGTGTCCTCGCGGCGCCGGTCACCGAAGTGCGCCCGGGCACGTACCTCATAGGTGATGCGATGCAGGTCGCACTGGGCGCCACGCCGCCCGATGGCGTGGCGATCGCGATTGCGGCGACGGTCGTCAGCACCGCCGTGGACGGCCAGGTTGTGATCAACGCCGGGGCCAAGTCGCTGACCAAGGACATGGCGCCCTACATGAAGGGCTACGGCGTAATTCCGGCCTATCCCGACGGCGTCATCGAGCGAGTCTCCGACTACCACGGCCAGGTGCGCTTTCCACCCGGTGCGCCGCGGCCGGCACTGGGTGAGGTTGTCGCTGTCGTGCCCAATCACGCCTGCCCGACCATCGACCTGTACGACTCATTCGTGGCGACTCGCTCCGGCTCCGTCGTGGGTCGCTGGCCGGTCGACGCGCGCGGCCGGAGCGGCTAGCGGTGGCGCTAACAAAGATGGGAGCAGGCGTGAGCGAAATGACGGCGGCGACGATCGAGCGCATCGATGTCTACGGGTACGACCTGACCTACGCCCACGGCGACTACGTGATGTCGTCGGGGCGGGTCGTCAACCGCCTGCTAAGCACCGTGGTGCGCATCACGACACGCGGCGGCGCGTACGGTTTCGGCGAGGTCTGCCCCCTCGGCAGCACGTACCTGCCAGCGTTTGGAGAGGGCGCACGTGCGGCTCTGCGCGAACTGGCCCCGGCGCTTATCGGCGCTGACGCGACCAACCTTGTCGATATCCATCGCCTGCTTGACGGTCGACTGCGCGGTCACGAGTACGCCAAGAGTGCGCTCGATGTCGCGTGTTGGGATGCCTTCGGTAGGCTCGTCGACAAGCCCGTCGCAGCGTTGCTCGGCGGAACGCTTCAGAGCGATCTCCCGCTCTACGTGGCGGTTCCGCTCGGCACCCCGGAGGAGATGGCGGAGTTCGTTGCCCGCGAACGGTCGTCGGGCATACGCAACTTCCAGGCCAAGCTGGGCGCCGATCCGGCGGAGGACGCCGGTCGCGTCATGGCCATCATCGCCGCGACCGGTCCAGGCGACGCGGTGATCGGCGATGCCAATGGTGGCTGGCATCGCCAGGACGCCATCATGGCCGCACGATTGCTCGCTGGCGCCGAGCGTTTCCGCCTCGAGCAGCCCTGCCCAACGTTCGAGGAGTGCCTCGCCGTCCGGCGCCTGACCACCCTGCCGATGGTGCTGGACGAGGTAGTCGTCGATCTCCCGGCCCTGGTTCGCGCGGCGAGCCTCGACGCGATGGACCAGATCAACCTGAAGATCAGCCGAGTTGGCGGCCTCCTGCGGGCGCGCACGATGCGCGACGTCGCTGTGGGCCTGGGCATCAGGCTCATGATCGAGGACAGTTGGGGCGGCGACATCGTGACGGCAGCGGTGGCGCACCTCGCCGCGGGAACGCCGCCTGACGCTCTATTCGCGGTCTCGTTCATGAACGACTGGACGCTCGAGCACATCGCTGGGTACCAGCCGCGGTCGAGCAACGGGCGCGGACCTGTACCCACCGGTCCAGGGCTGGGCATCGACGTCGACGTTGCCAGCCTGGGCGCGCCGCTATTCACGGTCGGCGTGGAGTGATCCCCGCCGCCCAGCGCGCGGCCGCACGGCAGATCGGCGCGGCGGCGCTGGCCCGCGTCGCCAACCCGCCGGGCA
>JARXKQ010000143.1 GCA_030271555.1 Chloroflexota bacterium
AAGCCGCCCCCGGTCATGCGCGTCGCGACCACTCCGCGCGTCCCGCTGGCGATCTCGACAGCCGCATCAAGGGCGGGCGAGCTGACCTCATAGAGATCGCGCAACGAGGCGTGACTGGCGGCAAACAGCGCGCCCAGGGCTGCGCGGTCGTCGGTCTCGAGTGCCCGCACCGCGGCCAATGTGCGGGCGTTTTCCTCGACGACGTGGCGGCAGCGCCGATAGACCACGTCACCCAGATCGGTCGCGGCCCGGTCCAGCATGGCCAACGTCGCACCGCGCAATGAAGCCACTTGCTCGCCGCGCGTCCGCAGCACGGCAACGCCGTGCTCGCATTCGCTCCGGCGCTGGTTGTACTCCGATGCCGCGAGCCGTCGCTTGGCACCGGTCTCGACGACGACCAACTGGAGGCCGCGCGGCAGGATGACCGGCCGGTAATCGAGGGAGCGGCAGTCGAGCAGCAGCGCGCAGCCAGCCTCACCGCACGACGCCGCGAACTGATCCATCAACCCAGTGCGGACGCCGACGTAGTCGTTCTCCGCGCGCTGGCACAGGCGCGCGAGCACGAGGCGTTCGACGGTGTCCGGCGTGAAACCTTCAGCGGCAGCCAGCAGCGCCCAGGCCGCGGCGAGCTCCAATGCGGCCGACGATGACAAGCCGGCCGAGGCAGGCAGGGTCGCGCTCAATCAGCCGTCGAAACCGCCGATCGGCAGTCCTGCGTGGCTGAGCTCCCGCGCAACGCCCGCGACGTAGTCCAGCCAGCCACCGCTCGGCGCCCCGATCGCGTCGAGGTCGAGCTGACCCAGGTCGCCGTCGGCGACCAGCTCAAGCCGGACCAGGCGATCGTCGCGCGGCACGAGGTCGATCCTGATCTCGAGATCGATCGCGGCCGGCAGGACCAGCCCATGGTTGTAATCGGTGTGCTCGCCGATGAGATTCACCCTCCCGGGCGCGCGCACGGTCAGTCCCAGAGTCACGGCGCGAGAGTATTCCGCGCTGGCCCGGGCCGAATGGCATTGGACACCGTGACGCGTTGCGCCAATAATCAGGGCCGTTCGGGGTCGACTGGCTGCCACCGCGCGCGCGTCGCGCAACAAGGGATCCTTGCCAGCACCGCCCCCATGGAAATCTGCCCGAGCTGACAGCCCAGGGCAGTCAGAGGAGGTCTAATGAGCAAGAGGCTCAGCGCGCTGCTAGCGGTAGTAGCGCTTCTCGTTCTCGCTTGTGGCGGGAGTACAGCTACGCATTCCCCGGCGCCGACCGGCGGGCAAACCCCCGCGCCAACCGCGACCGCTGCACCAACCTTGGCTGCTTCGTGCCAGTCTGACGCGAGCAAGACCCCGGTCGAGGTTCAGGGCTGGTGGACGACCGGTGGTGAGGCCAACGGCTTCAACAAGATCATCGCCATGTTCAACGACGCCAACCCGACCACCTGCGTGTACAACGCGGCCATCGCCGGCGGCGCCGGCTCGGTCGCGCAGGGTCGCATCAAGGCCGCCGTTTTGGCCGGCCTGCCGCCCGACACGTTCCAGGTCCACATGGGCCATGAGCTGCTCGACACGTACGTCAACATCCCCGGCGGCTCGGTCATGGCTCCGCTCGACGACTTGTTCGCCGCAAACGGGTTCAACGACCAGTTCCCGGCAAACGTGCTCGCGATCATCAGCAGCGACGGCCATCCCTATTCCGTTCCGCTGAACATTCACCGTGCCAACGAGCTTTGGTACAACAAGACCATCTTCGCGGCCAACAATCTCCAGCCGCCCACGACGTGGGCCGAGTTCGAGACTGCGGCAGCGACGCTCAAGACCGCCGGGGTCACCCCGTTGGCCGTCGGCGACAGTGGCATCTGGGCCAACGGCATGATCTTCGAGACCGTCCTTATCGGGACGCTCGGTGCAGACGCCTTCCTGGGCCTCTGGACCGGTGCGACCTCGTGGGACGATCCCAAGGTCACCGAGGCGCTCAACGAGTACAAGAAGATCCTCGACCCGGCGAACGGGTGGATCAACACTGACCACAGCTCACTCAGCTGGGATCAGGCGGCGGACAAGCTCATCGATGGTTCTGCGGCCATGACGATCATGGGCGACTGGGCCAACGGCGAGTTCACCGCCAAGCAGTTCCCGGACTACGGCTGGGCCCCTGCTCCGGGCAATGCCGACATCTACCAGGCGCTGTCCGACTCGTTCGGTCTGCCTGTCAAGGCGCAGCACCCGGATCAGACCAAGCTGTTCCTGGCGTGGCTCGGCTCGGCCGAGGCTCAGGCGATCTTCAACCCGTACAAGGGTTCGATCGCTGCCAACACGACCTCCGGCAATCCGCCGGCGGGCGAGCTCCAGTACAACGATTACCAGATCTCGGCCGCGGCCGATTGGAAGACCAACACGATCGTGCCCTCGATGGAGCACGGCGCGGCGGCCAATCCAGCCTGGTCAAGTGCGATCAACGACGTGTTGACGAGCTTCGTGACCGACCTCGACGTGACAGCCGCGCAGGCCGCCCTCGTGACGGCTGCGGCAGGCTTCAACCAGTAGGTTCCGCCTGCCCCGGCTGGTAACAGGCCGGGGCAGCAGATCCAGGTAACTCACGGAGAGGCAGCGGCCACACGGCCGCTGCCTCTTCCTTTACGGTAGGCACACCAGTGCGTCGACTAACCTTTGACCGCGTCCTATCGGTCAGCTTGATCGCGCCGTCCATCCTGGCCGTCGCGGTCTTCGTCTACGGCCTGATCGCCTGGACCGGATTCGTCTCGACCACCAAGTGGAACAGCCTGTCGCCCGACTACAGCTCAGCCGGGCTCGACAACTTCGTCGCGATCTTCAACTACCCGCGCTTCCAGCTCGACCTGCGCAACACCGTCGTGTTCACGCTCGTGTTCGTCGCCGTGTCGCTGGCGATCGGCCTCTTCCTGGCCAACCTGCTCGACCGCAAGATCCGCGGCGAGGGCGTCTTCCGCAGCATTTTCCTGTTTCCGATGGCGATCAGCTTCATCGTCACGGGCGTCGTGTGGAAGTGGCTGCTCACGCCCAGCTCCGGCGTCAACCTCCTGGTAGGCCTCGACCCGGCGCAGAACAAATGGCTGACCGATCCGAGCGTGCTGCACATCCCGACCGGCACGATCCTCAATGACATCGGCCTGGGATTCCTGGCCACCAACCAATGGGGCGTGCCGATCGCGCTGCTGTCGATCGTCATCGCCGCCGTCTGGCAGATGTCCGGCTTCGTGATGGCGCTGTACCTCGCGGGCTTGCGCGGCATTCCCGACGAGTTGCGCGAAGCGGCCCGGGTGGACGGCGCGTCTGAGGCGCGCATCTTCCGCCATGTCGTGCTGCCGTTGCTCACGCCGGTGACGGTCACGGCGGTCATCATCCTGGGCCACATCAGTCTCAAGATCTACGACTTGACGGTCGCCATGTCGCCCACCGGCCTGGGCTTCGCGACCGATTTCCCGGCGACCTACATGTGGCAGACGGCATTCTTTGCCAACCAGTTCGCACGCGGTGCCGCCGTCGCGGTCGTGATGCTCGTCCTGATCGCGACCCTGATCGTGCCGTACCTGATCTGGAATCGGCGCCAGGAGGTCGACCGATGAGCGCGACCCGCAGCGATGTCATTGTCGTCGCCGAGCCGCGCCGCCAGGGGCCGGGGCTGCTCCACAGGCTGAGTCGGCCCGCCATCTACACGGGACTCATCGTCGCGGCGGTCTTCTACCTGATCCCGGTCTACCTGCTGATGCTGACCGGCCTCAAGGGCTCGACCGAAGTAACGCTCGACAAGATGTGGACGCTGCCTCAGAGCTTCGGATTCGCGTCGTTCGGCGAGGCCTGGACGGCGCTCGCGCCCAACTTCCTGAACAGCGTCAAGATCGCCGTGCCCGCGGCGCTGATCTCGTCGGTGGTCGGCTCGATCAATGGCTACGTGCTCGCCAAGTGGCGCTTCCGCGGCTCCGAGACGCTGTTCACGCTGATCCTTTTCGGGATGTTCATCCCGTACCAGGCGATCCTGATTCCGCTCGTCCAGCTTGAGTCGAACTTCGGCCTGTACGGCACCATCCAGGGCCTGGTGCTCATCCACATCATTTACGGCATACCCATCACCACGCTCATCTTCCGCAACTACTACGTGGCCATCCCCAACGAGCTGGTCGAGGCCGCGCGCATCGACGGCGCGGGCTTCACCGGCATCTACCGCCACGTCCTGTTGCCGCTGTCGGTGCCCGGATTCGTGGTCGTCCTCATCTGGCAATTCACGTCGGCGTGGAATGACTTCCTATTCGCGGCCACCCTCACCAGCCAACAGAACTGGCCGGTCACGGTCGCGCTCAACAACCTTGCCGGGAGCTTCTCCGTTGCCTGGAATGTGCAGATGGCCGGTGCGCTCATCGCGGCCGTGCCGACGCTGCTGATCTATATCTTGCTGGGCAAGTTCTTCATGCGCGGCCTGCTGGCGGGTTCGCTTAAGGGCTGACTGAAATGACGCGAGTTGGCGCGTCGTAGCTCGCTGCCTTGTTCGCAGGCCGGGCAAGGAGTACGGTCCGGCCTGGCGTCCCGCGCATTCGGTGCCGTCGGTCACTATTGGTAGGGCGGTCCGATGATGGCGGTCCGATGGCGGCTA
>JARXKQ010000144.1 GCA_030271555.1 Chloroflexota bacterium
GCCGTTGGCTCGCCGAAGAGGACGCAGTCCGGCACCTGTTCAACGTGGCTGCGGGACTCGATTCGGTCGTCCTGGGCGAGGACCAGGTGCTCCACCAACTGCGCGAATGCCTCGCCGACCGGCATCTCGCCGCGCTCGAGGAGACCGGCGGCGCATGTGTGGAAGGCAAGCGCGGCGCTCTACCAACTGAGATCCGCGGCGAGCTCGTGCCAGTGCTCGACCGGCTTTTCCAGCTCGCCCTGCATGTTGGCCGCGAGACCCGCGCCTGGCGCGAGGGTCCGCCGAGATCGCTGGCTGATGTCGCCCTCGATCGCATCGAAGCGAGCGCGCCGCTCGCGGGCAGGACGGTGCTTATCGCGGGTGCGGGACAGATGAGCCGGATCGCGGCACTCGCCGCGGCGCGACGCAATGCGCGCGTTGTCATCAGCAACAGGACGGCCGATCGGGCGGCGCGGTTGGCGGCGGATGTGTGCGGCTCTACGGTCCCCTTCGGCGAGCTCCCGGGGCACGCGGCCGGCGTGATCGTCGCGCTGGGCGGCCGGTGGCCGCTGAGCGACGCGGCGCGTGCGGAGCTGGCAGGTGCGGCTGCGCCAATCGTGGTCGACCTTTCGTCACCGACCGCGGTCGACGCCGATGCATGCTTCGCGCTGGGCGACCGCTTCGTGTCCGTGGACGACATCGCGCGCGCGCGCGCGCAATCGCTCCGGCCCAAGCTGCGCCGGCGCACCGAGCGATTGATCGACGAGGCGGTAGCGGAGTTGCTGCGCTGGAACGCCGCGCGCTCGGGCGTACCCACTATCGAGGCACTCACGGAGCAGGCTGAGGCGCGCCGCCAGGCCGAGGTCGAGCGCTTGCTGCGGCGCCTACCGGACCTTGACGATCGCGAGCGTGAGCTCGTCGAGCAGATGAGCCAGCGCCTCGTCGCGGGCATCTTGCACGCGCCGCTGGCGTCGCTGCGCGCGGACGACAACGGTGACCGCGAGCAGGCCGCGCGCGAGCTCTTCGCTCTGTGAGCGGCGCGACACTGCCGGCGGAGTCGGCCACCGTCCCGCGCCGGGACGCGGCCAGCATCCCGCTGCGGATCGGCAGCCGCGGTAGCGCGCTCGCGCTGGTCCAAGCGAACTGGGTCGCGGAGCGGCTGCGCAAGCGGGGCACGGCCGCTGAGATCGTGATCATCACGACTTCCGGTGACGTGCGCGCGGCTGACACTGCGTGGGGCGAGGGCGCCTTCGTCACGGCCATCGAAGCGGCACTCCTCGAGGGCAGCGTCGACATTGCCGTCCACAGCGCCAAGGACGTGCCCACGGATGAGGACGAACGTCTGGCCATCGCGGCGTGGACGTTGCGCGAGGACCCGCGCGACGCGCTCGTGTGCCGCGTTCGCGGAATGAGCCTGGCAACATTGCCGCAGGGCGCGCGGGTCGGCACGGACAGCCCGCGGCGAACGGCCTTCCTACGCGCATGCCGGCCCGACCTGCGTATGCACCCGCTCAGCGGCAACGTCGACTCGCGCCTGCGCAAGCTGGACGAAGGCGAGAGCGACGCGCTCGTGCTCGCGGTGGCCGGTCTCACGCGCCTGGGCCGTTTGGATCGCATTGACGAGATCCTGCCCCTGGACGTGGTCGTCCCGGCGCCAGGCCAGGGCGCCCTAGCACTCCAGACTCGCGCCTCCGACGAGCGCGCTGCCACCGCCCTCGCACCACTCGACGACCACGCCGCGCGCATCTGCGTCCAGGCCGAGCGCGCCTTTCTCGCAGCGACCGGAGGCGGCTGCCGTTCGCCGATCGGGGCGCTCGGCGAGCTGCGGGGCGATGAGCTGACGCTCCACGTCGCCGCCGAGCGCGATGTGGCGCCAGGAGTACTGCGCATGACGGACACGGCACCTGCCGCGAACTGGCGGCACTTGGCCGAGAGTCTCGCGGCGCGCGTCGTGAGCGGCCGCAGCCGTGCACGCGTCGTGGTGACGCGGCCGCCTGAGGCGGCGGCCCCGCTTGCAAGAGCGCTCGCCATGGCCGGAGTCGAGACACTCGTCGTGCCCACCATCGAGATACTTCCTGAGGAGGGCGGCGATCTCGACGCCGCCGTTTCGGCCGCCGCATCGACCGGTGCCTGGCTGGTTGCCACGAGCCCGAACGGAGTCCGAGCGTGCCTGTCGAGTTTCGACCGCGCCGCGCTCAACCCGGCGGCGCTGCGCTGGGGCGTGGTGGGCCAGGCGTCGGCGGCCCTGCTGCGCGATCGCGGCGCGTACGTCTTCCTGCCGTCACGACCGTTGGGGGCGACGCTTGCGGCCGAGCTGCCGATCGAACCCGGCGACGACGTGCTCGTCGTCCGCGGCGACATCGCCGACCCGTCCGTTGGCGCGGTCCTCCGCGCGCGCCACGCCGCTGCCATCGACGTCGTTGCGTACCGCACGCGCGAAGCACCGCCGTTGTCGCGTGCGCCGCTGAACGAGGCTTTCCTTCAGCCAATCGACGCGATCACCTTCGCCAGCGGCTCGGCCGTGCGCGGCGCGCTCCTGCTCGCCGACGAGCGCACGCGCGACGCGCTCGTCCGGACGCCGGCAGTTTGCATCGGCCCCAGGACCGCGCAGGTTGCGCTGACCGCGGGCTTTACCCAGGTTTGTGAGGCAGACGACCCACAGATCGAGGCGCTGGTGCGCTCGATCAGCAGCGTGCTGCCGGCGGTGCCGCCGCGTCGCGCGGGCGCGGCCCCTGGAGACTTCCGATGACGCTTGTCCCGAACATCACTACGACTGTCGACCCCACCCACCGCCTCCGCCGCACCCGCCGGACAGAGGCGCTGCGCTCGTTCGTGCGCGAGACGCGCATTCATCCGCGCAACCTGGTCGCGCCGATCTTCGTCCAGCCCGGCCACGAACGACGCGAACCGGTGAGCTCGATGCCAGGCGTCGAACGCGTGTCTCCGGACGAGGCCGTCATTGATGCGCGGAGGCTCGCCCAGCGGGGAGTCGGGGGCGTGATCCTGTTCGGCCTGCCGGCCTCAAAGGACGGCCAGGGCACGGGCGCGTGGATCGCCGATGGCATCGTCCAGGAGACGTTGCGCAGGCTGCGTGACGCGGACGTGGACCTTGTCCTGATCGCCGACACATGCCTGTGCGAATACACCGATCACGGCCACTGCGGCCCGCTCCGTGCCGATGGCACAGTCGACAACGACGCCGCCGTGGAGCGCATCGCCCAAACGGCCGCGGCGCAGGCCAGCGCAGGCGCCGACATCGTTGCCCCTTCGGCCATGATGGACGGGCAGGTCGCCGCGATTCGGGCCGCGCTCGACGCCAACGCGTTTGAGCAGACCGCCATCCTCGCCTACTCGGCGAAGAGCGCGTCGGCCTTCTACGGCCCGTTCCGCGAGGCCGCCGATTCGGCGCCCGCGTTCGGCGACCGGCGCGGCTATCAGATGGATCCGGCCAACGGCCGCGAGGCGCTGCGCGAAATGGACATCGACATCGCCGAGGGAGCCGACATGCTCCTCGTAAAGCCGGCCTTGCCGTCGCTCGACCTCGTCGCCGCCGCGCGCGCGCGCTTCGACGTGCCCATAGGCGCGTACCAGGTCAGCGGTGAGTACGCGACGCTGATGGCCGCTGCGCAGAACGGCTGGATCGATGGCCGGCGCGCACTGCTCGAGACGACAACCTCGATCCTGCGCGCGGGCGCCGGATTCGTCATCACGTACGCTGCGGCCGACATCGCCGCCTGGGTGACCGACACGACGCGATGACGACCGCGACGCGCACCAGCGAGCCGACCCAGGCCGAGCTGACTGAACGCGCGCTCGACCTGTTCCCAGGCGGGGTGAATTCGCCCGTTCGCGCGTTCCGGTCGGTCGGGCGGCCGCCGCTGATCCTTGCCCGCGGCCACGGCGCGCGAGTTCAGGACGCCGACGGGAACTGGTACACCGACTACATCGGCGCGTGGGGGCCGGCCATCCTGGGCCATGCCGACGGCGACGTCGTGGCGGCAGTGCGCGACGCCGCCCTCGACGGCTTCGCCCTGGGCGCAACGTCGCCGCGCGAGGTGGAACTGGGTGAGCTGATTCGCGAGCGTATGCCGTCAATGGCGCGGCTGCGTTTCACCTCGTCGGGGACGGAAGCCGTCATGAGTGCGCTCCGCCTGGCGCGCGGCGCCACCGGCCGCGACCTGATCGTCAAGTTCGCCGGCGGCTACCACGGCCACTCGGATGGGCTGCTCGTGGAAGCCGGGTCCGGCCTGGCGACATTGGCATTGCCCGCCTCGGCTGGCGTGCCGGGGCCCATCGCGAACCAGACGATCGTCGTCGAGTACAACGACCTTGGCGCGGTCCAGGAGACGTTTCGGCGACACGCGGGCCGCATTGCGGCGCTCATCGTCGAACCGGTCGCGGCCAATGTTGGCGTTGTCGAGCCGCTGCCGGGGTTCCTCGAGGCGCTGCGCCGCATCACGACGGACGACGGCGCGCTGCTCATCTTCGACGAGGTCATTACCGGCTTCAGGCTCGCGCGCGGCGGGGCGCAGCAGCGTTACGGGGTGACGCCGGACCTGACCACGCTGGGCAAGATCATCGGCGGTGGCTTGCCCGTGGGCGCATACGGCGGCAGGAGA
>JARXKQ010000145.1 GCA_030271555.1 Chloroflexota bacterium
GCGGACTCGATGACATCGGGATACAAAGTCCCCTGGGTCAGGAAATCGATCTGGCCGATCTTTGCCGCTTCCTCCTCGAAGACGCGGATGAACTCGTCACCGATGATCCTGCGCTTCTGCTCGGGCTCCTCGACGCCGGCGAGCCGCGCGAGGAAACGCTCGCGCGCGTCGACCATCACGAGCTGCATGCCCAGGTTCTCGGCGAACGTCTGGCGCAGGAGCTCACTCTCGCGCTTGCGCATGAGCCCGTGGTCGACATAGATGCAGGTCAGCTGATCACCGACCGCTCGCTGAACCAAAGTCGCCGCGACTGCTGAATCCACACCACCCGAAAGGGCACAGATCACCTTGCCGTCGCCAACGCGTTCGCGGATGTCGCGCACCGTCGTCTCGATGAAGGACGCTGACGTCCACGACGGCTGCGCCCCGGCGATGCCCAGGACGAAGTTACGCAGGATGTCGCGCCCGGCCGGTGTGTGCACGACCTCTGGGTGGAACTGGATGCCGTACATGCGTCGGTCGGGGTCGGCCAGACCGGCGTATTCGGTGTTCGTGGAGCGCGCCATGGGCTGGAACCCGGTAGGTGGCTCGAGGATCGAGTCGCCGTGGCTCATCCATACCGGTTGCTCGCGCGCGATGCCACGGAAGAGCCCGTCCTCGGTGGTGATCGACACGGTCGCGGGTCCGTATTCGCGTTTGTTCGCGGGCTCCACCTTGCCGCCCATGTGGAAGGCCATCAGCTGCACGCCGTAGCAGATGCCCAGCACCGGCATGCCGGCATCCGCCCAGATCTGCGGGTCGGGGTGCGGCGAGCCCTCTTCGTAGACGCTCATTGGGCCGCCGGACAGGATCACGGCGCGTGGCTGGCGGCGCTGTATCTCCGCCCAGGGCGTGTCGAACGGCAGCAGCTCCGAATAGACATGGAGCTCGCGCACTCGGCGAGCAATCAGCTGCGCAGTCTGGCCACCAAAGTCGAGCACGATGACGGAATCGGGCTTGGCCGGTTCTTCGGTGGTCCTCTCCGGCGGGGGCGCATCGAGCGCTACCTCGAGATAGGCCTCGACCTCGGCATCGTCAGGCGCGAGTACGCGGTGGCCGGCATTCGCCACCTCACCGTGGACGGTCTTGCCCCTGTCCCTCGTCACCTTCGTGAGTCTAGCCGTGCTGGTAGGCGGCGATCGACTAGGCGAGCGGCGCCGGCATCTCCGGGGCGAAGTAGTTGACCGTGCGGTAGATCCGCTCGTCGCGCAGCTCCACCAAGGTGATCACGTGCCACCAGCGACCGTCCGGATACTGCGCCCGCATCAGCACCGTGAACTCGTTGTTGCGCGCGAGAGGCACGACTGTGTATGCGGGCGTGATCGCCCACCGATCCCCATCTGCGACCAGCCGCGCGTCCAGCGCAACTGGATTCCGGATACCGCCACTGGGGTACTGCTCCAGCTGCGCCCTGAAACCCGCGAAGCCGTGCGAGCGCTCGCCCGACTGAGGCATGTCCCCCACCACGTCGGGATGGATCATTGGTTCCAGGGTGGCGAAGTCGAGTTCGTCAATGGCACGCACGAACTTGATGAAGAACTTGTGCGGATCGAACGCCACGTCAGTCGCGCGAAACGATCTCGACCATGCTCTTGCGCCACTCCGGCGGCTCGAATTCGGGTGCGAAATAGGTCTCGGCATGCCAGACCTTGTCGTCCCTGAGGGTGATGATCGAGACCACCCACCAAAGAGAGCCATCGGGATACGGCGCTCGCGACACTGTCGTGAAGCGCTCTGGTCCGCTCAGCGGCAAAACGGTGTAGCCCGGCGAGATGGCCCAGCGCTCCTCTTCGCCCAGGATCTTCGTGTTCGCATCGTCGAAGCGCGACGCCGGCAGACCGCCCGGGTACTGCTCCAACTGGAACTTGAGCGCGGCGAAGCCCTTGAAACGCTCGCCCGACTGCGGGTAGTCGCCGACGTAGTCGGGGTGAATCATCTGCTCCAGGGCCGTGAAATCGCGCAGCCCGATGGCCTCGACGTACCGCCGGAAGAACTCCTGCTTTGATTCAGGCATTCCTTGCTCCTGACGCCACCGACTGGGCCGCCCCAGCGGACCCGACGCCCTTAGCCGAGGTCGAAAGGCGCGATCGCTCCAGTGCCGAGAAGGCCTTTCGACCCAGCAGGTCCGTGGCTGTGCGGTGCTGCACGAGCACATTCTGCAGAACGGCCGTGCGGACCTGGACGGGCAGCTTCTCGTCACGCTGCGCCTGCTCGTAGCCCGACTGGCTCATGTACGCGCGCACGATCACCTCGAGATCCTCGGCGGCCAGCCACGTGGCGAGCTCGGGTAGCAGCCGATCAAACGATTGGCGGCGCAGCGGCTGAAAGACCATGTGGTCGGCCGCGACCTTGATGTCGATCGCGTTCATCGCCAGCTCGAAGTACACCGCGCGCGCTGCGTTGCGCGCCTGGCGATCCGCGGCGCGGCGCTGCATGTACAGCCCCACGAGCAGCCAGCCGGAGGCGCCAAAGAAGGCGCCAATGGCGGCGGTCAGCAGCTGGTCGACGGTCAAGGCGGGAGAGTATCTGCTATTCGAGCGCCAGCGCCCGTGACAGCACGATCTGCGTCAGGCTGGTGAGCTGATCACCCGCACTGGCCGAGGTTGGCAGCGTGATCGTCACCACGAGCTTGCCGGCACGGACAAGGATTGCGCCAAAGCCTGGGTCAATGTTCGTGTTGATCAACCCGTCATCGATCCCGGACATCGTGGGTGGACCGGACGGCGGCAGCGACTGGGCGATCGTGGCGAAGGTCGTCTTGGCTTCATCGATCGTGGGACCCACGAACACGTCGAGCTCAAGCCCACCAGTGGCGCCGGACGAGGCGCCGTACGTGCAGTACGCGGAGCCCGTGCCCGGGCCATCGTCGTCGATGATCGGTGCCCGCGCGCCGGTCAGCCCCGCGGCGGTCCAGTCCTCGACCGTCAGCAGCTTGCACAGATGGTCCGCCGTGGGCACGACGCCCGGACTGAACAGCCCGCTGGCTGCTGGAGACGGCGACTTGGCGCCGCCTCCGCACGCTACGAGGGCAAGCGGCAGCAAGAGCGCGGACAGGCGTAGCACATAGGTGCGCATCATTGGCCTCCTGGCGCGGATTCTAGAGGTCGCATCAGGCGGAAGACCGGGCCGTGGCCAAGACCCTCGGCTGGGGTCCCGTACTTGAGGATCAGAGCGACCAGGATGGCCGACCGCTCATCACCCTCGAGCTCGATGGCCTGGTTGTAGTCGGCGGACTTGTCGCCAACCATGGCACTGACATGCGGATTCGCACGGAGATTGCGCACCCAGTCGGCATTGTCCGAGCCGGCGGCAACCAGCATGCAACCGTCGTCCTCTTCGATGAAACCAACGGCCGACCGGACCGCCTTGCCCGACTTCCGACCGATCGTCTCCAGCATCGCCACCTTGCCCCAGCTGGCTAATTCCTCGCCGATCGCCTTTTCGTCGGTCACGACCGGAGATCGACCGTCACTTCCTCGATGTGGCCACAGCTACGGTCTGCGCAAACCAAGTCGTTCCGGAGGCGGACGATGAAAGGGCTATCGGGCAGTGAATCCCGAGCCAGGGCGACGACGAAGTACGCAGCCCCAGCCAGCTCAAGCGTACACATGCGCGGTCCCAGCGGGTCCGATGTAATGCTGTACACGAGGTGCTGCACGCGATCCACAACAACGTCATCGAGACGTCGCTCGTGGCACGCACGACCGATTCCCTCGGCGAAGGAAACCGCAATCTCAGAGCGAAGATCGATGGTCGGCGCTGGTTCTGTTGTATCGAGCGTACGCCACAAACTCTGCCATTCGTCATCGTTTATCGCGACCTGGACTTGATAAGCAAGATCGAGCCCGTCTGTGCCGCTCGCGACAAGCCGCCAACCCTCACCTGACGTGCGGTTCTGCCACCATCCGAGAACGCCGGCGCATGACGCCGCGACCATGACAACAACGACTAGGAACGCAGACGATCGCGCGTGAAACATAGGACGATCCGGCGCCGGACCTATCGCGAAGCGCCCCGCTGCCACGACTTGCCCTCAGCACCGACCGCCGGGGCGTAGACCATCTCGACCTGCTGCATCTGGCGGATGTTCCTGGCACCCAGCGCGGCCATCGATTGCCGCAGCGCGCCAACGAGGTTCTGCGTGCCATCGACGACGTGCGACGGGCCCAGCAGGATCTGCTCGAGCGAACCCACGGTGCCCACCTTGATCCGCGTCCCGCGGGGCAGCGTGGGTGACGGCGCGGCCATGCCCCAGTTGGTGCCTCTGCCCGGCGCTTCGCTGGCGCGGGCCAGCGGTGAACCCAGCATCAACACGTCCGCGCCCGCGGCGATCGCCTTGGCAAGCTCGCCGCCGCGGCGCATACCGCCGTCGGCGACGACCGGCACGTAGCGGCCGCTCTGATCGAAGAAGTCGTCACGCGCCGCAGCCACGTCAGCGATCGCGGTGATCTGTGGCACGCCGATGCCCAGTACATCGCGGGTCGTGCAGGCGGCGCCAGGACCAACGCCCACAAAGACGGCCGCCG
>JARXKQ010000146.1 GCA_030271555.1 Chloroflexota bacterium
GGTTGAGGGAGCGCGCCAGCGGCTCGATTTCGGCATTACTGCGGGCGAGCACCGCAACATCCCGGGGCGCGACCCCAGACTCGATGCGGGCGGCGATACCGGTCGCGACGCCGTCACTTTCAGCATCCGCAGTGGCGAACGATTCAAGGCGCACCGGCAGCGCGCGCCGCCCACGACGCGCCGCGACCTGCGTCGAGTCCATGTCGGCGACGTGCGGCCGCGGTCCGTGGTCGATCAACCGTTTTGCGGCAGTCACGATGGGCTGACGCGAGCGATAGTTGCGGCGCAGCAAGACGCGGGTCAGATCTGGCTGAGCTTCACCGAAGCGGCGCACGTTGTCGTTCGCCGCGCCGCGGAACGTGTAGATCGCCTGGTCAAGATCACCCACCACGGTGACGCTGCGCGTCTCCGGAGTCAGGGCAAAGAGCAGGTCAACCTGGGCGCGGTTCATGTCCTGAAACTCATCGACGAGCACGTACCTGTAGCGGCGCACAACCTCGTCGCGGACCGCAGGTCGTTCGTGCAGCAGACGTGCCGCCAGGGCCAGCTGATCGCCGTGGTCAATCAGTCCGTGGCGGGCCAGGAGCGATTGGTATTCGCCATAGGCGGCTGCCTGCTCGGTCAGGGCGGCGGCGGCGTCTTGATCGGCTGCATCGGTCGCCCGAGCAGTGGCCAGAGCAGCGAACCGAGCCAGACGCGCCGGGTCGATGCCCTCTTCTTTCGCCCGTCCGAAGAGATCGACCAGCGCCCCCAGGAATCGGGTTGGATCGCCCAGCGGTCGATATCGCTCGAGACCCAGCGCGAACAGGTTGTCCCGGAGCAGCACGACCGCTTCAGCGCGCGATATCAGCCGCACATCACCCGGCAGGCCAAGCTCGAACGCGTGCTCGCGCACAAGTCGATCGCCCAAAGCATGGAACGTGTGGATTGCGGCACCGGCATGCCCGTACGGCACCAGGAGGTCGATTCGGGCCTGCATCTCCTGCGCGGCCACGTCAGTGAAGGTGAGCGCCAGGATCTCGCCTGGCTTGGCGCGGCGGGTGGCGATCAGCCAGGCCACGCGGCGGGTGATGACCTCCGTCTTTCCGGTACCCGGTCCGGCGACGACGAGCAACGGACCGTCGCGGTGCGTTACCGCGCGGCGCTGCTCCCGGTTGAGGCCCGCGAGCAGCTGGCCCACGGTGGCCAGGCTGACGGGTGGCTCCGGCGCGACAAAGATGCCCCGCCGGCCTGGATCAAGGGCTTTCTCTGCGACCATGCGGCCACTGTGCACTGGGCCCGTGCCAGCTTGCGTGGCACGTAACGAATCAGCGCGCGGCGGCGAGCTTTATCGCCTCCGCCTCTTCATCGGAAATGGCCGAATCCGCCTTGCCGCCGGTGACCTGCTTGAGGAACATGCGCGTTGCCTGACGCGAGTGCAGGCTCGACAGGACGAAGCCGTCGCCACGGGCATCGAGCATCGCCAGCACGAACGATTGATTCGAGCCGGTGTCCTCGAACGGGTTGTAGCGCACCACACCCACCTGCTGGATGGCGCCCTCGAGCTGGCTCGCCAAACGATTGACACGGTCGACGTCAACCGGCACGGCCATGGGCGGCGCGCTTTCCAGCGCCGCAAGGCGGCGGCTCACGCGCCGTAGGCGCAGCACCGCCCAGAAAGCGACAAACATTCCGACCAGCCCCACCACGACACCTGCCGCCGCGACGGTGGGAACAACGGCCTCGGGGATCACGGACGACATTCTAGGCGGGACGCTAGACTCGCCCGCGATGGCCAAGAAAGTACGCAGTGCCGGGCGCACCCGCCGCCGCCCGGGGGAACATCCGGTAGGCGACCGCGGCCCGACACCGCGCCGCCCGATGAGTGTTGCACCCACCAGTCAGCTGGAAGCGGCGGAAATCGTCGCCGAAGACGTGGTCCAAGATCGGCCCGCGGCAGCCGCGGCCGTGCTCGAGAGCAGTGCCCGCAACCACCCGCGCAGTCGGGCGAAGGCCGGCAGCCTCCTCGCGGCGAAGGCGGCGACCGAGTACCTGTACGTCGCCGCGGACATGCGCCGCATCCTCATCGTGGCCGCGCTCCTGGGCGGGGTGATGATGGTGCTGTGGGTGCTCTTGGTCGTCATGCGCGTGGTGCCGCTCCCCTTCTACTAAAGCGGACCACACCGCACCGCCACCAGCCTGGTGTCGCCGCGCAACGACTTCGCGTTTCGCGAGCGTGCGCCCGGTACGGCAGTACTACTTACGTTGACCAACTCGCTGCGTACGTTCTGCCGCGCCGGAGGGGCGCCGCATGGAACTCATCGAGGTCAACGTGAAACCAATCGCAGCCGTTTACATGACGCTGGTGGTAATGATATTGGCCGTAGGCGCAGCGTCTGCGGGCAAGCCGCCCAAGCCTGACGCGCCCGTTTGCGACCCGGTGGTCGCCGCGCCACGCCACGGCAAGGCAGCTGTGGATGAGTTGGGCGACAACATCGCCAATGTCGCCGCCAAGAACAAGCGCGGCGCGGATGACTTGAGGCGGCAGCTGAAGGAGGATTCCACTCTCTGGGTCGATCCGTGCGGCCAGCTCTTCTATTCCGAAACTGATGGGTTGCCAGTTGATCCGCCCCAGGCCGCCGCGACCCTTGTCTACCCGGCCTCGCAAACCTTCTTGCTACACAGCCGACCGGGCGCAAGCCGGGTCCTTTACATCGACTTCAACGGCGAGCTGGTCACCGGCACCGCCTGGAACACCTACTACAACGGCGGTGCGGACCTGGTGGCGCCGGCCTTCGACATTGACAGCGCGCCGTCCACGTTCTCCGACAGCGAGCTCGCCATCATTCAGAGCACTTGGCTGCGTGTCGCGGAGGACTACGCCCCATTCGACGTCGACATTACGACCGCCGACCCGGGCCTTGCGGCAATCGACCGCTCGACGTCTACCGACAGCAACTTCGGCACACGCGTGGTGGTGACCAACGACAGCGTCATCTACAACCAGTGCGCCTGCGCCGGCATGTCGTATGTCGGGGTCTTCGACATGAGCGGCTCACACCAGTACTACCAACCCGCCTTCGCGTTCCAAAGGGGTACCGGGGCGAACGCGAAGGTCATCGGCGAAGTCGTCTCACACGAAGCCGGCCACACGCTGGGCCTGTCGCACGACGGCACCGCGTCGGTCGCCTACTACACCGGCCAGGGCTCCTGGGCGCCGATCATGGGCACCTCCTACAACCGTCCGATCAGCCAATGGAGCAAGGGCGAGTACTCGGGTGCCAACAACAGCGAGGACGATCTGGCCGTCATGCAGTCGCACGGTGCCACCTTGCGCGCCGATGACGTGCCGAGCCAGCAGAGCGCGGCGATGCCGGTTTCTTCCGGGGTGCCCTTCGATGGCTTCATCGGCACGGCGGCCGACACAGACTGGTTCTCCGTCTCCGGATCGGGCCAGATCAACGTTGTTGCCAACGTCGCCGCGATCAGTCCGAATCTCGACCTGCGGGCGGATGTCTATGACTCGAACGGCACCCTGCTGGCGTGGGCTGATCCGGCCGCATCCACAGTCACCGGTGACAGCGCAACGGGACTGTCGATCAATCTGACGGCCACCTTGCCGGTTTCGGGCACCTACTTCGTCAAGCTCGACGGCGTTGGTTACGCCGATCCGCTCACGGACGGCTATTCCGACTACGACAGCATCGGTGCGTACACCGTGACCGTCACCGTGCTCGATCCGACCAGTGCGCCGCAGGTGACCACCCCCTCGCTGCCCACGGCCAACTCCTTCTCGCCCTATTCCACTCAGCTCACCGCCACTTCTGGAGTGCCGCCCTACACGTGGGGCATCGTGTCGAGCGCGGCGGCCCTGCCCAGCGCGCTATCGATCGCGGCCAACACCGGCGTGATCAGCGGCACGCCGTCGGCTGCTGCCGGCAATTACCCGCTGACCTTCAAAGTGGTCGATGCGAACGGGAACTCGTCGACCAAGTCGCTCACATTGACGATCGCCGACGCTCCGCTGAGCACAACGACGACCCTGCCGCTGCCGCCAGCCTCACTGACTCAGCCGTACTCGTTGCAGCTCGCTGCGAGCGGCGGCCGCGGAAGCTATGTCTGGGCGCTTGCATCGGGCACCCTGCCCGCCGGCCTGACGCTCAACAGCGCCGGCTTGCTGAGCGGCACCCCCACCAAAGCCTCGACCTACTCGTTTACCGTCAAGGTCACCAGCGGCACGACTTCAGTGACCAAGGCTTTGTCGCTGGCCCCGGCCGCGCTGCTCAAGGTGTCGACGACAAACCTGGCAACCGGCATCACGGGCGTGGCCTATTCGGCCTCGCTGGCCGCGAGCGGCGGTACCGGCTCGTATGTGTGGGACATCTATTCAGGCAGCCTGCCGCCCGGGCTGAACCTGGTCGGCGCCAAGATCACCGGCACGCCAACGACGCGCGGCAGCTCGACGTTCGTGGTGCGCGTAACCGACACTGCGGGCAGGACTACGCTCAGCGGAACGCTGACGCTCAACGTGACAGTGCCGCTCCAGGTCCTGACCAGCGCGCTGCCGGGTGCGACCAAGGGTG
>JARXKQ010000147.1 GCA_030271555.1 Chloroflexota bacterium
AGCAGATGGCCAATCAGCCCGCCGCCGGCATAGACATCGACCGGGTTAGGGGGCATTTCCACGCCCGGCGGCAGCAGACCCGGATCAGTATTCGTCGCGAAGCCGATCACCAGTCCGTAGGTGACTCCCGCGAGGACCCAGCCGGCAACCATCGCCACCAACGTCACCGCGAGCGGCCAGCGATCGCTGCGCTGCGCCACGACCACGCCGATCACCAGCGCTGTCGCAGGTGCAATCACTGTCAGCAGCGAGCCGACACTCAGGAAAACCGCCGTCATGGGGCCGCCGCGCAGCGATAGGAACGGGTTGGCCGATTGGGCCAGCCAGATGGCGACGATGGCCACGCCCAGCAGGACGGCCCACGGCTTCTGGTAGCCGGCTCTCGTAGGCACCGGGCCAACCGGTATGCGCAGCCGGCGTTCGATCTGGCGCTGCACATACGCGCCGCCACCCAGAGAAAGTGCCGCGACCGTTCCCGCCATCTGCTCGAAGTCCTTGGGCACGAGCGCACGAAGGATCAGGAAGGCCGTGGCGTACGCGCCGATGACAATCGCCAGCGCGGCCAGGAAGGGCAGATTGAGACGGCGAGCGGGAGGCGCAATCACGGCTGCCTGAGGCTGGTTCAAGGCGGTCAAGGCTAGCGTTTGACTCGGCGGTCGAGAAGGGGTGAGTCCCGCTCCGGCCGGTAGAATCACCGGCGTGCCGCGGCTGATGCTCCTGGATTCGAACAGCCTCATCTATCGTGCCTTTTTCGCGCTCATGAACACGCCGCTGACGACCAGCAAGGGCCAGCTGGTGAACGCCGTGTTCGGCTTCTGGAGCATCGTCCTGCGCGGTTTCCAGGACGTTAAGCCCGATTACGTCATCGCTTGCTTCGACCTCGCCGGTCCCACCTTCCGGCACGAGCAGTTCGCCGACTACAAGGCGACCCGGCGCGAGATGCCCGATGACCTGCGCGACCAATTCCCCATCGTGCGCGAGATCATCGGCGCGTTCGGCATCCCCATCTACCAGCTGCAGGGCTACGAGGCCGACGACCTGATCGCGGCGCTCGTCAAGCAGGCCGAGTCGAGCGGCGTCGAGACTACGATCGTGTCTGGCGACCTGGACTTGCTGCAGCTCGTGAGCGACCGCACGACGCTCATGACGACGCGCGGCGGGGTCCAGCAAACGACCTTCTACGACCCGGCGCAGGTAATGGAGCGCTATGGCCTCCAACCGCACCAGATGATCGACTTCAAGGCGCTCAAGGGCGACACCACGGACAACATTCCGGGCATCGCCGGCGTGGGCGAAAAGACAGCGGCGAAGCTCGTCATTGATTGGGGCTCGGTCGACTGGATCTACGAGCACATCGACCAGGTGATGCCTGAGAAGCTGCGCGCGAAGCTGGCCGACAACCGTGCTGACGTCTACCGCTGGCGGGACCTGGTGACGGTGCGGCCGGACATCCCGGTTGAGCTCGACCTCGAGAGCGCGCGCCTGGGCGCGTACGACCGCCACGAAGTGCTGCGCCTGTTCCGCGAGTACGAGTTCCGGTCGCTCGTCGAGCGTCTGCCCGGGATCACCGGCGAGGAGGCGCGCGCGCCAGGCGACCTGTTGCGCGACGCTGATCGCAGCGCGCCGGTGCCCGCGGTGCAGGTGGCGGGTCGTCCCAGCGCCGCACAGCGCGCCGCGACCGCCCAGAGCGAGGGCGGCCAGGGCATGCAGCTTTCTTTTGAGCTGCCTGACAAGCCGGCGTCTACCGCTCTGGCGGTTGCCGAACATATTCGAGCTGCGGACGGCCATGCAAGAGACGGCTTGAGGGCTCTGCTTGGAGATCCTGCACGGGCAGAACGATTTGCTGACGCCACGGACGTGGCAGCCTGGCTGGCGGCGCAACCGGAGCTGACGGTGGGTTGGGCGCTGACGGATGTGCGTCCGCGGCGGGGCGAGCTACTGGGAGTGGCCGTGGCCGACTCCGGCGGGCGCATCGTCACCGCCGACGCGGCCCACGCGGCGGAGCTGACAGACCTGGTGCTCGCCAGCGGCAAGCCGCTCGTGGGTCACGAGCTCAAGCAGCTGCTCGTGTGGCAGCTGGCGCGGCGCGACCCGGGCGCGACGGCCAACATCCTGCATGAGGCGCGCGACCTGCCGGCAGCGGCGCTCGACACGCAGATCGCCGCGTATGTGCTCAACGCCGCGCTGCGCAGCCAGACGCTCGCCGGCATCTCATCGGAGCGGCTAGAGATCGAGCTGCCGCCAGACGGGAGCCTGGGCGGCGCCGATCACGCGGCGCTCCAGGCGGCCGCGGTGGCCGCCGTGCGCGAGCCAATCGACAAGGACCTGGCGGAGAACGCGGGCCTCGCCAAGCTGCTGCGCGAGGTGGAGCTGCCGCTGATACCGGTCCTTGCCTCGATGGAGGCGGTGGGCGTCGCCATCGACCGCGCCGCGCTGGCGGAGCTGTCGACTACGTTCAGCGTGGAGATCGCCCGCCTGGAGCAGGAGGTCTACGAGGCAGTCGGCCACGAGTTCACCATCGGCAGCCCAAAACAGCTCGAGCAGGTGCTCTTCTACGAGCTCAACCTGCCGCGCGGGCGGCGCACCAAGACCGGCTTCTCGACCGACGCGACCGTGCTGGAGGATCTCCGGCCGGCGCATCCGGCGATCGACAAGATCCTCGATTGGCGGACGTATACGAAGTTGCGCAGCACTTACGTCGAGGCGCTGCCGCTGCTGCTCGATCCGCACACGGGCCGGCTGCACACCACATTCCACCAGGCGATCGCCTCGACCGGCCGATTGAGCTCGACCGACCCCAACCTCCAGAACATCCCCATCCGCTCCGAGCTGGGGCGGAAGATTCGCCATGCCTTCGTCGCGGGCGGGCCGGACGTCGTTCTGCTCGCCGCCGACTACAGCCAGATCGAGCTGCGCATCATTGCCCATGTGTCGGGCGATACGCACCTGCGGGAGGCGTTCGAGCGCCGCGCCGATATCCATCGCGAAACGGCCGCACGGGTGCTCCACAAAGATGCCGCGGACGTGACCAAAGACGAGCGCTCGATGGCCAAGATGGTCAACTTTGGCCTCGCCTATGGAATGAGCGACTTCGGCCTGTCGAGCCGCGCCAACATCCCGCGCCAGGAGGCGCAGGAGTTCATCAGCTCCTACTTCGCCGCCTACTCCGGCATCAGCTACTACATGATGCACATCAAGGACATCGCCAAGGAGCAGGGCTACGTCTCGACGCTGTTCGGCCGGCGCCGCTGGATCCCCGAGCTCCAGGCGCGCAACGGCGCGCTCCGCGGCGCGGGCGAGCGGATGGCAATCAACATGCCCATCCAGGGCACGGCCGCAGACATCGTCAAGATCGCGATGATCCGGCTCTACGACCGGCTCGCCCGCGAGGGTTCGCGCGCACGGATGCTGCTCCAGGTCCACGACGAACTGCTGCTCGAGGTGCCACGCGACGAGGTCGCTTCGGTTGCACCGATCGTGCGCGAGGAGATGGAGGGCGCGGTCAAGCTGGATGTGCCGCTCACCGTCGAGATGAAGAGCGGCACTGACTGGGAATCGCTCACGCCACTCCCGGTCGAGTAGGCGAGCACCGTGCCTGAGCTGCCCGAAGTAGAGACGATCGCGCGCGAGCTGCGTCCCGACCTGGTCGGCCGCACGATCACCGGCGCGTGGCTCGACTGGCCGCGCCAGGTCAAGCATCCGTCAGTCGAGGGGTTCAAGGCCGGCGTGAAGGGCCGCGAGATCCTGTCCGTTGAGCGGCGCGCCAAGTGGATCGTGATCAACCTGGGGCCGGCCGGCGGCCCGCGCAACGCCAAGGGCGAGCCCGCAGTCATGGCGATCCAGGTCAAGATGACCGGCCAGCTCGACGTGCTCGCGCCGGACGCGCCGCGCGACAAGCATGTCCACGCGCGGTTCAGCCTCGACGATGGCCGCGAGCTGCGGCTGAGAGACACGCGCAAGTTCGGCCGCTTCGCGCTGTACTCGTCCGCGGAAGCGGCCAACGTGCTGGGCACCTTGGGTCCCGAGCCGCTTTCAGAAGAGCTGACGCCGCGCGAGTTCGCCCGGCTGCTCCGCGCCCGCAAGGCGCGCCTGAAGACGTTGCTCATGAACCAGGAATTCCTCGCGGGCGTGGGCAACATCTACGCCGACGAAGCGCTCTGGCGGGCGCGCCTGCACCCGCTGCGCAGCGCGGCTGGGTTGAGCGGCGCCCAAGCGCGCGACCTGTACGTAGGTCTGCGCGACGTGCTCAACGAGGCCATCGGCCGGCGCGGCTCGAGCGTCGACTCCTACCGCGCTCCCGAGGGGAGCGGCCAGATGCAGCACTTCCTGAACGTGTACGGCCGCACCGGCAAGCCCTGCCCACGCTGCGGGCGGCCCACGCGGCGCATCGTCATCGGTGCGCGCTCGACGCATTTCTGTTCGTGGTGCCAGCGCCTGCCGACGCGTGAGCGCCAGCCCGGCTTCCACGCAGACGGTCAGCAGGTCGATCACATCGGGCAACTGTTTCTGGATCGCTTTCTGGCGGGCTTTCATCTTCT
>JARXKQ010000148.1 GCA_030271555.1 Chloroflexota bacterium
CGTGCCGATTGGCGAGGAGCTCTTCTTCCGCGGCTTCACGGTGACCGCGTGGCTGCGCGACCTGGGCGAGCGCTCGGCGTTGATCCGGGCGACAGTCTTCTTCGCGCTCGTCCACATCGTGACCATCTCGTCCGACACGTTCATCGGTGGCGTGAAACAGGCGATCCTGGTGCTCGCGATCATTGGGCCGATCGGCTTTGCGCTGGGCTGGCTGTACCTGAAGCGCGGCCTGATCGCGTCCATCGGCGGCCATGCGGCCTTCAACCTGTTCGGCGTTCTGGTGATGGTCCTGGCGCAATACCTGCCGCCTCCGGGGACGGTCGGATAAGCGCCAGCGAACCGCCAGGCACAGCCCCGCGAAGCGGCCGTTCCTAGCATCCGTCGCGTTCCTGGTTCGGGTGGCGGGGAAATCGGCGGGCTCCGTTGCTCGGACCAGGAACACCTTTTTTGGAACCGCTTCGAGCCGAGTCGACCAGCAGGTGCCGATGAACGACCAAGCAAGCCTGCGCAACAGAATCGCGACCCACGGGCCTGCCGCGCTATCGGCATCCGAGCTTCTCACAGTCCTGTGGGGCAGACGTCATCCAGCAGACGCGACGGCCGGACTCGCCACTCTCAGCGAACTGGCTCGCGCCGACCTCATCGAGCTGGTCGAGATCCCTGGCGTTGGTGAAGCACGTGCCGCACAGCTGGTCGCGGCGTTCGAGATTGGGCGCAGATCGACGGTGGCCGCCGCGGGCGAACGCTGGACGATTCGCGCGCCGCGCGACGTGGCCGACCGGCTGCTGCCCGAGATGGCGCGGCTCGAGCGTGAAGAGCTGCGCGTCCTGTTACTCAACGCCAAGAACGGCGTGTTGCGCCAATCGACGGTTTACGTCGGCAACGTCTCGGCAGCGCTGGTCAGAGTCGCTGAACTCTTCCGCGACGCGGTTCGTGCCCACGCCGCCGGCCTGATCGTGGTCCACAACCATCCCAGCGGCGACCCCGAGCCGTCGCCCGACGACCTGCATCTCACCGCAGAGGCAATCGCCGCAGGCCGGCTGCTCGACATTCCTCTGCTCGACCACGTGATCCTCGCCACCGACGGCTTCGTGAGCCTGCGCGACCGCGGCGTTGCCTTTGACCGCCGCTGAGAGCCGCGGACATCCAGAGCGCAACTATGCTGCATGCGTGATGACCGGGGAGCGGGAGTTCCGCGCCAAAACAGCTGGCGGCGACATCTGTGGCTGGCTGCGCGAAGTCCCGGGCAAGCCGAACGCGTTGCTGCTCCACGGCGGGCCCGGCCTGAATGAGTACCTCGACACGTTGGTTGCCGAGCTCGATGGGCTCTTCACGACCGCGCGTTACCAGCAGCGCGGCCTCGCCCCGTCTGTGGTGAGCGGCGATATCTCGATCGAAGGCCACATCGCCGATGCCGTGGCCGTCCTCGACGCGCTGGGCTGGGACAAACCGACCGTGATCGGTCATTCATGGGGCGGCCATTTCGCCATGCACTTGGCGGCCGCGCATCCGGAGAGCGTCGGTCGCCTGGTCATCGTCGACGCCCTGGGCGCGGTCGGCGACGGCGGCATAGAGGAGTTCGGCCCCAACCTGATGCGCGGCTTGCCCCAGGCGACCCAAGACCGCATCGCCGATCTCGATGCCCAGGAAGAGAACGGCGAGCCGCTCACCGAAGACGAGCGGCGCGAGCACCTTTCGCTGCTCTGGCCCAGCTACTTCGGCGACCCAGCAACCGCGCCGCCCATGCCGCCGATGCAGTTTGGCCGGGCCGATGAGACATGGCTGTCGATCATGGCTCACTTCCAGAGCCTCACCCTCGAGCACATGCTGCCCACGGTTACCGTCCCGACGCTCAGCATCCATGGCGGTCGCTCGCCCATTCCGTTCGCTGAGGCAGAAAAGGTTGCGGCATTGATGCCCAACGCGCGGCTCGTGGTGCACGAGGGCAAGGGCCACTGGCCGTCGCTGGAGGAGCCCGGTTTCGTCCGACGCCAGTTGGAGGAGTTCGCAGCGGCTCTCTGAAACGTGGCTGGTTGTCCCGTTCAGCGGGTCAACGGTCCGCCGGACAGCGCAGGAGTGGTCCAAGTCGGCCCAGATCTCCCGCTCAGAGGGTGATTGACCCGCTGAGCGGCTCGACGGACGGCTGGCGGGTTGAGCGCTGGCTGTTCCGATGAATTCGCCGGACGGTTAGCCCGCTCAGCGGGACGAGGGCCCAGCTCGGTGCCAGCGCCACGGCGACCGCGGTATACACTGCGCTCGCTTCGTCGGGCGCCTGTGAGTCGATTACCCGGGCCATCGACGCTCCATCAGGGGATCCATCATGGGAATGCTCGACGCCTTCCTCGGCATGTTCTCGCACGACATCGGGATCGATCTCGGCACGGCCAACACACTCGTCTGGGTGAAGGACCGGGGGATCGTCATCAGCGAGCCGAGCGTCGTGGCCATCGACGCGAAGACGCGCCGCGTGCTCGCAATTGGTGCTGAGGCGAAGCGCATGCTGGGCCGCACGCCGGCCAACATCATCGCGGTCCGGCCGCTGCGCGACGGAGTCATCAGCGACTTCGACGTGACGGAGCAGATGATCAAGTACTTCGTGCACAAGGTCCATGCCCGCGTCGGCACTATCAAGCGGCCGCGCATGCTGATCGGCATCCCGAGTGGTGTGACTGAAGTCGAGAAGCGCGCGGTGCGCGATGCGGCGATCAACTCCGGCGCGCGCTGGGCGCGGCTGATCGAGGAGCCCATGGCCGCGGCGATTGGTGCGGGCCTGCCGGTCGGAGAGCCCACTGGCTCACTCATCGTCGACATCGGCGGCGGCACGACCGAAGTGGCCGTGATCTCGCTCGGCGGCATCGTCGTGAGCCGGAGCATCCGCATCGGCGGCGATGAGCTCGACCAGGACATCATTGCCTACGCCCGACGCGAGTACAACCTGCTGCTGGGCGAGCGCACAGCTGAGGACGTAAAGATCGCCCTTGGCTCCGCGTACCCCGGCGACTACGACGAGCAGCGCGTCATGCTGCGCGGGCGCGACCTGCTCACCGGTCTGCCGCGAGCGGTCGAGATCACCGCCGAGCAGCTGCGCGAAGCGATCGAGCCGAGCGTCCAGCAGATCGTGGATGCCATCAAGGACACGATCGAGGAGACGCCGCCCGAGCTGGTGGCGGACATCATGGACCAGGGCATAGTTCTCGCCGGTGGCGGTGCGCTGCTGCAGGGCCTGGACCGCCGGGTCAGTGAGGCGACCCAGATGCCGGTCCACGTCGCCGACGACCCACTGACCTGCGTCGTCCGCGGCACCGGCAAGGCGCTCGAGGAGCTCGACGCAATGGAGCGCTCGCTCGTGTCGGAAACCTACTCGCACGCCCCGCGCTAGTTCCCCCGTCAAGGCGGGCTAAGTCACATGCTGCTCAAGAGCCGTTCGGTCCGGCGCCAGATCGTGGTCTACGTGCTTCTGCTGGCCTTCTCGATGCTAATGCTTGCCTTCAGCAAGTCACCGCCGGTGACGCAGCTCCGGCAGGGCGTGGGCTACGCGATGGCGCCCATCCAACAGACGCTGCACAACACAGCACAGACCATTGGCTCTGTCTTTTCGAGCTTCGGCGAGATCGATCGCCTGCGCCAGCAGAACGAGGATCTGGCCAGGCAATTGGCCGAGCTGCAGGCGCAGAACCAGGAACTGGCCAGCCTGAAGTCCCAGAACGACCTGTTGACGGCGCTGCTCGATGTCCATTCGTCGTTCGACTACGAAACGGTCGCGGCCGAGGTGATCAGCAAGCGCATCACCGACCAGGAGCGCAGCATCAGCCTTGACCGCGGCAGCGCTGCCGGCATCGAGGTCGACGACCCGGTGATCGGTCCGGGCGGCGCCTTGATCGGCCAGGTCGTCGAGGTGGGCGCGAACTACGCGCGGGTGCTGCTCATCACCGACACCCGTATCCACGTTGCCGGCCTCGTCGAATCGAGCCGCGCAGTCGGCCTGATCAGCGGTCACCTTGGCCAACCCATGGAGATGGAAAACATCCCCGCCGAGGTGACTATCAACCCGAGTGAGTCGGTCGTGACCGCCGGCATCGAGCTCGCCCAGGGCATTCGCTCGCCGTTTCCCAAGGGCCTGCTCATCGGCACGATCGCCAGCGTCAGCCGCTCGCCCGATCAGCTCTTTCAGACCGCGCTCGTGACCCCGGTGGCCGACCTAGATCGGCTCGAATACGTGCTCGTGATCACGAACTACGAAGGCGGCTTGCCGTCGACTTCGCCGTCGCCCTCGCCAGGTACCTCGCCGACGCCCTAACCGTGCTTGGGTGACGGTGATCGCTGGTGACCGTAGCCCGGTATGAGCAGCTTCTTCCCCGGATGGATGTTGTTCGGGTCCTTGATGACGTTGAGCGCGAGGATGTCCTCGATCGTCACGCCATACAGATCGGCGATGTATTGCAGGTACTCGCCGCGCTGCACCACGTGGACAAACGGCGGCGGCTCCTGTGTCCGCACCGGTGATGGAGTGGGCGTGTGGCGCGGCTGATC
>JARXKQ010000149.1 GCA_030271555.1 Chloroflexota bacterium
TCGTCGATGCCGCCGTTGCGCGACTCGGGCAGGTACCGCAGGCACTGGCGCAGGCCACGGCCAACCTCGATCCAACCCTAGGCGCGAAGCTGATCCTGGAGCGCGGCATGGGCTCGGCCAAAGCCGGCGGCGCGTACGTGCGCAACATGCTCGTTGACGAAGCGGAGACCGACGAACAGCGCGACCGCCTGCGTGCGGCCGGCGCCAAAGCCGGCGAGGCCTTCGATGCGTTCGTGGCGCACCTTGGAACGCTCGTCGACCAGGCGAGCGGCACTTGGCAATACGGCGAGGAGCGCTACAGCCGCCAGTTGCGCGAGCGCGAGGCGCTCAACTTTGATGCGCGCTCATTGCGCGAGATGGGCCAGGCCGAGTACGACCGACTTGACGCGGAGATGAGCGCGCTCGCCCGCGATGCCAAGGGCAACGCCGACTGGCGCAAGGTGCTCGTGGACGCCAACGAGGACCATCCGGCGACCGAAGAGCAGATGCGTCTCAGCTACGCCGACTGGACGCAGAAGTCGCATGACTTCCTGGCCGCGACCGGACTGGTGTCGCTGCCCGATGGCGAGCGGTGCGAAGTTGAGCCGTCGCCGTTCTTCCAGCGGCCGCTGCTGGCGGTCGCGTCCTACATCGGCCCGCCCGCCTTTAGCAACACGCTGACCGGCCACTTCTTCGTGCCGTTCGCACCCGAGGGGACGAGCGAGGAAGAGATCCAGAAGCGGCTCGCCTCGAACTCGAACAGCGGCATCCCCACGACCGCCGTGCACGAGGCGTATCCGGGTCACCATTGGCACATCAGCTGGAGCAAGGTCCATGCGCCCAAGCTGCGCGTCGTCCTGGGCACGCCCTACTTCAGCGAGGGTTGGGCACTCTACGCCGAGCGGGTGATGCGCGAGCGCGGCTTTTTCGAGGACCCGTTGCATGTCCTCAACCACCTCGAGGCAACGATCTTCCGCGCGGCGCGCATCGTCGTCGACACGTCGCTCCACATGGGCGAGATGACCTATGACGAGGGCGTCGAGTTCATGACGGAGAAGACGGCGCTGACTGAGCCGACTGCCCGCGCCGAAGTCGGCCGCTACTGCACCTGGCCCACCCAGGCCTCGTCGTACCTGACCGGTTGTCTCGAGATCCTGCGTATCCGGCGCCAATACCTCGACGCGCGCGGGTTCACCGGCGTTGCTCCGACAGATGCGCCGATCGAGGTCATCCGCGACTTCCACGACAAGATCTGCGGCAGCGGGCGACTGCCGATCGGCCTTGCCGAGCGGGCAGTCATGGCGGGGCTCGGGCAATGACGTTCGACGCCGAGGCGCTCCGCGCCGAGTTTCCGGCCCTCGCGCTCGAACAGGATGGCCGGCCGGTGGTTTTTCTCGACGGACCGGGTGGCACGCAGGTCCCACAGCGGGTCATCGACGCGGTCAGCGACTACTTCCGCTTGAGCAATGCCAACGAGGGCGGGGTGTTCGCGACCAGTCAACGCAGCGACGCGATCGTCACGAGGACGCGCCAGGCTGTTGCCGATTTCTATGGCGCCGATTCACCTGCCGAGATCAAGTTCGGCTACAACATGACCACCCTCACCTTCCATATCAGCCGCTCGATCGCAGCGAGCTTCCAACCGGGCGACGAGATCCTGCTTACGACCCTTGATCACGAGGCCAATGTCTCGCCGTGGCAGGCCGCCGCGCGTGACCACGGGCTCGTGGTGCGAACCGTCGACGTGAAGCCGGATGACTGCACGCTCGATCTGGCCGATCTCGAGGCAAAGCTTTCGCCGCGCACCCGCCTGGTGGCGGTCGGCTACGCGTCAAACGCGGTCGGCACGATCAACCCTGTGCGAGAGATCGGTGAGCGGGCCCACGCCGTCGGCGCCTGGCTATACGTCGACGCGGTCCACTACGCGCCGCACGGCCTGATCGACGTGAAGGCGATCGACGCCGACTTCCTCGTCAGCACGGCCTACAAATGGTTCGCGCCACACATCGGCGCGCTGTGGGGTCGGGCCAGCGTGCTCGCCACGCTGCCGCACTACAAGGTACGGCCGGCGCACGACGATTTCGAGACAGGCACCCCAAACCTGGAGGGCGTCGCCGGTGTCGGAGCGGCGATCGACTACCTGGAGTCGGTCGGCCGTCGCTTCGGTTCTGCTGACAGCAGTGCGCCGACCGGTCAAGCTGACCGCCGTCGGGCATTGACCGCCGCCATGACCGCGATTCGGCAATACGAGCTGACCTTGGCCGAGCGGCTGATCAGCGGCCTGGAGGGGATCCCCAACGTCCGCATCTGGGGCATCACCGACCGCGCCCGTTTCGCCGCCGAACGCGCGCCCACGATCTCGGTCACGATCGCCGGCGTTTCGGCCCACGACGCTGCCAAGCGGCTCTCCGATCAGGGCATCTTCGCGTGGGATGGCGACTTCCACGCGCGGGCGCTGGTCGAGCGGCTGGGCCTGCTCGAATCGGGCGGCCTATTGCGGCTGGGCATCCTCCACTACAACACCGCGGCCGAGATCGACCGCACGCTCGAGGCGATGGAGTCAATCGCGGCGTAACGCGGCTGCAATCTCAGGGACAAGTGCGGGATGGGTCGCTTGAGGGGCCGTCACTAATCTGACGCAACTTCAATCGCATATCCACTCAATGCGAGCGTCTGGTGACGGGGCGCTGCCGCAAAGAGAATGCAAGACCCGGGTCCCCTCCCCGGGTCTTGCTCTTTGTTAGGGACTCCGCCTCAAGGGCGGGCAAGCAACGCGATGAGGGTTGCCAAACCCAGCACCACCAGAACGGCGACGGCCATCCAGCCGTGAGCCGGGCGTGCGATTCGTAGCTCCGACCAAGTCGCAATCAGGCCTGCCACGGGCGTGAACAAGAGGACGACCACTCCGAGGTTTCCAACCAACCCCGCAGCTGCAGTCTGGCCTGCCACGTTCAGGGCGAGGCTGAGGCCGAGAATCGTGGCTGCGGCGAACGAGCCGAGGGTCAGGACGCGCGACGTGAGGCGGGTCGGCGGTCGTTGAGCGATCACGCGGCACCGCCAATCGCGCGCAACAGCATCTCGAACGCAAAGAACGCGGCGACACCAACGAACAGCAACGTCAGGGCGCGCTGCGGCAGCACGTGCTGCAGGCGCGATCCAACGCGCCCGCCAAGGACGCTGCCGACGACGACCGCACCGGCGAGCGCCGGCTCAACCTCACCGCGACTGAAGTAGAGCACGGCGCTGGCGACGGCGGTCGCGCCCAGCATGTACGTGCTCGTCGTCGTCGCGACCCGAATCGGCACGCCCATGAGCGAGGTCATCGTCGGCACGTTGATGACGCCGCCGCCAATGCCGAGCAGGCCGCTGAGGATGCCGGCGAACACGGAGATGACCGAGCCAACGCCAAAGTTGCGCACCCGGTACGCGACCGCCTTGCCGGTCCGCGGCTCGATGTAGGTCGCGTCGAACTCCAGCCCCTCAGGGTCGTCGATCGTCTCCGGCTCAGCCGGCTCGCTGCCAAAGAGCATCCGCAACGCCACGGCGATCATCACGACCCCGAACAGCGCGGCCAGGAACCGCGCGTCCACCAGGCCCGCGACGAACCCGCCGATGATGCCGCCCAAGGTCGTCGCCACGAGCAACGTCAGGCCGATCCGGCGCGACACCAAGCCCGCGTCGAGGTAGTTCGCTGACGCTGACGTCGATATGGCGATCACGCCCAGCAGGCTGACGGCGATTGCGTTGTGGAGCGGTACGCCCAAGCCGACCGACAACAGCGGGACGATGATCAGCCCACCGCCGATGCCCGCGAGCGAACCGAAAACGCCCGCACCAAGGGCGGCCAGCAGGGCGAGCAGTTCCAGGGGGATCACTCCGCCCGATGTTATGACCGCTACGATCGGAACGTGGCACAAGGACCGCTCAAGGGGCTGCGCATGCTCGAGCTGGCCAGCGTCCTGGCCGGGCCCTACAGCGCGAGGGTGCTGGCCGACATGGGTGCCGCTGTCATCAAAGTCGAGCCACTCATCGGCGACGCGACGCGCGGCTACGGCCCGCCGTGGATCAATCCGGACGCGCCCGCGAACGAGCGAACCGCGGTCTACTTCCTGTCGGTCAACCGCAACAAGCGCAGCCTCCGGTTGGACCTCGCCAGCAATGAGGGTAAGGAAGTTGTCCGGCGGCTGGTCGGTCGGTCGGATGTCCTGGTCGAAAACTTCCGACCTGGCGGAATGGACCGAATCGGGCTTGGCGAAGCCGTCCTGAAGGAGCTCAATCCAAAGCTCGTGCAGCTGTCGATCACCGGCTACGGCCCGGAAGGCCCCGATTCATCCAAGCCGGGCTACGACTTCGTGGCGCAAGCCGTCGGTGGCTTGATGAGCGTGACCGGCTTTCCCGACGCGGACGGTGGCCACCCGACGAAGTTGGGCGTGGCGATAACAGACATCGTCACCGGGTTGCTGGGCACCGTGGG
>JARXKQ010000150.1 GCA_030271555.1 Chloroflexota bacterium
CGTAATTGCGACTCCAATTCGGGTCGCGATGAGTGCCTCTCTGAGCATACTTTCAATCAGATGCACGACATCAAGTTGATGGTCTACATGGGCTGTAACACGGGAGGCGCCGATCCTTGGGGACGAACACTCCCCGCGTATTCGACGGGCGTGCTCGGTGTTGACTCGGCGCTCGGCTTCTCTGACCTCATTGAGTTTTCCGCGACCACGAGCGACACATGGGCGCACTATTTCAGCATGTACCTAGTGTTTGGCTACAGCGTCTCGAGTGCAGCTTCAGCGGCGGCGCAGGCGGTCCACAATGCGACAGGCGGTTACCACGGATACAACTCCTACGTCACGTCGCATGGCAACACCTACGTCGAACCGGCGGGTTACGGTTCGTAGAAGGAGATCGGCATGCGCATACCGGTGGCCGTACTGATTGTCGGTGCCTTAGTACTCGTCGCTCTCCCATTCGCAGCCAATGGCCTGAGCGCAGATCCTGCCAAAACCGTCGTGCTGAGCGCAGATGACGCCAAGTCCCGGGTCACCGAATTCGTCAATCGATCAGATTGGACGACTGACCTTAGCGTGACCGGACCGACCAATGGTGCGTTTATGCGCTACTACGACGTCATAGGTAAGTCCGTAATTGCCTCGGTGAACGCACACGACGGCAGCGTGACAAGTCTTCTCCTTGGTGAAGGCCGGTCTTTCGGAGTAAAGGCCACGACGACGCAGGCGGATGCGACTGCGACGGCGGAGCGATTTCTCGCCGAACGCAACATTGACGTGGAGGGTCTCGATCAGACAGCCAACCTGTCTGAGCAAGGGGACACGTCTTCATGGGCGATTACCTGGCAAGGTCATGCGGGCGTGATGTTGGTTCCCAAATCCTTTGAGGTTGACGTTGACGCTGCCAGCGGTCTTGTATTTGGGTTTGCGGCCGTCAATCATGCTTACGTCCGCCCAGATGATCCTAAGATCACTCAAGAGGCCGCTGAAAACGCGGCCATTGAGGTAAGTGGGCTGCCTGATATCGAGAGCGTTCAGCTGCAGATCACCGTCTCGGAGGACGGCACGCAGCAACTGACCTATGAAGTTCGGCTTACCGGGTCAGTCGAAGGTCAGCCAACGTCCATGCGCCAATTCGCCGATGTCCACGTGGACGCAATGACTGGCGAAGCTAAGGTCGTCGGCGTCGGCTAGACGTAACTCTCGTCGTATCGCAGCATTGGGTTGCCACAGGGTGTCCGGCAAATAAGGAGAGGCGAATCGATGACGCGGCGCAGGCGTTGTCGCAGTATCCGGCGTGTCCGGGGCGTAACGAGAGACATCGAACGGAGTCTTGGATTGGCCACGATGCACTCTGTGGCTGTGGTGCCGCGACGACCACCGACCGGCCGTGCAGCGGTAAATATCGGGTCTCAGTTGAGCCGCAGGTTCGCGTTGTGGGTAGCATTGATCGCCGCCGCGTGTGGCTCTAATCCGCCCTTGCCGACTCCGATCAACGACTTCTCGTGCCAGCCATTCGGCAATCCTCCGGCGTCTGTAAGCTTTTCACTGACGCCCGGTCCCGTCACATCCTCCGGTGCGGAGCAGATTGCGGTCGCTTTGTTCCGTGCCTGTGCGGAAAGGACAAACGGAGAGCCAACCGCGGCGGTCACAAATATCTCAACCGATGTCAAAGCGGGCACGGGCGAGCTCAACGGACCAAATGCAGGGCAACCTGTCTGGCTGGTAAGGATCGACGTCAGCCTCAAAGACAACCCGGCCCAGAGCCATTCGTGGACGGAGGTCAACCAGGCGACGGGTGTCCCAACCATCATTGCCGTGGGCTGATTTACGGTTGATTTTTCGCCCGCGATGTCGCGCTCGGGCTCTGGCGGTCACCTACAGGCCCGAGGAGGAGTGGACGGGCATCCGGATCCGGCCATCTGGGGCGGTCGCGGTGAATGTCACGACCGCCCAAGAGGCCAAAGAGGCCATTGCGGAGCTGAAGCTCTACAAGAAGGAGCTCGCGGTCAAGAAGAAGGAGCTGTCCGCCCAACAGGCCCAGGTCCGCGCGGGCGCTACCTCCAAGTCGGCTTTCCTCGGGGCCAAGCGCAGCACCAGCGCGCAGGTGGTCCGCGGCTACCAGCGCCAACGGACGGCGAATGCTGTCGCGGCGATCGGCGAGAGCAAGAACGCCATCGATCGACTCGTCATCGGGATCGATCGGCTGATCATCCAGCTCGACCAGAAGGCAAAAGGCGGCTGATGCCACTTGGAGCAGGAAGTGTTGGCAGCGGTTCGGCTGATCAGCGGCGGGCCGCAGCGACTGTTTCGCTGCCGCAAACGATTTGGCTGTCAGGTTGGGCTGTCAGGAGGGTCTCTTCAGAGGTGTTCTGATCGTGGAATGGGCCTTGGGAAAGGGGACTTTTAATCCTCGTGTCCTGGGTTCGAATCCCAGTGGGGTCGACACGACGACCGCCGCGTTGCTATCGATCAGCCGCGCAGCGGCCAACGTGCGCGGCGGATCATCAGAGGCGAAGTAACGGATCAGGACGCTGGTGTCGAGGAAGATCCGCTCCATGACCAGTTAGCTTCCCCGGTGACGGCGGCTGTCCGCCTCCAGGGCCTCCGTGATCTCGGCGGTGCGTGCTTCCCAGGCGCGATCCTTGACCTCCTGCCAGTCGGTGATGGGCGGAAGGTCCGGGCGGTGGAATATGCCCATCAGGGATCGCGAGTGCGGTGCCGGCATGAAGGACACGACGAGTCGGCCGTCCTCGACGCGCTCGATGGCGCGATCGCCTGGCTTGATGCCGAGCTTGGCGCGGACCTCCTTGTCGATCGTGATCTGGTATCGCTCGCCGACGATATTCGCCATGTTCACAGTATGAAAACAGGCGAGACGTACGTCAATCGGAGATTAGTACGCAGACGGCAGTCAGCCCCGCTTGCGTGCCTTCCAGACCTGCTCGGCGGGCCACCTGCGGGCCCACTCGAGCGTGACCCACTCGTAGGTCGTCGTCGCGTCCTCTGATGGCCGCAGCTCGATCAAGTCCTCGATCTCGAACCCGCTTTTGCGCAGCAACCGGATCCAGTCGCCGTAACCCAGGTGGAACTCGATGCCGTCACTGTCGGGCCAATCGAAGCGGTGCATGCCGAAGTACGGCCGGAGCAGCTCGTTCGATGCCGCGCCGTCGCTCTCAAGGTCCGGGACGGACAGGATGATCCACGGCGAGTTGCCCATGAAGATCAGTTGTCCCCCCGGTCGGAGCACCCGGGCGGCCTCCGGGATCCACTTGTACGGATCGGCCCAGATCGCGGCGCCGTACTCGGAGATGGCGAGGTCAAAGCTCGCCGCAGGGAAGGGCACGTGCTCCGCGTTGCCATGCAGCAGCGGAAACTCGATGCCGAATTCCTGCTGGAAGGCGCGCGCCGTCTTGAGCTGCTCAGCGGAGTTGTCGATGCCGACCGGCCTCGCGCCGCGCCGCGCCAGCCAGGCGGAGACATAGCCGGTGCCGCAGCCCAGCTCGATGACGTCTTTGCCGGCCAGATCGTCGGGCAGCAGCTTGGCCTCCGACTCCGGGATGCGCCAGATGCCCCACACAGGATCCGGCGATTCCCAGTCGCGCCTGCCCTTGTCGACCCACTGGTGCGCCATCGCGTCCCAGTAGGCGCGGTTCTTGGCGACGTGCTCGGGCAGGTCGGACATCAGCCGGGGTAGTAGACGTTGAGGGTGATCTGCGTCGAGAGATCGTCGCCAACCCGGAACTTGACCGCGTTCCAGCCCACATTGAGCTCGACATTGATAGACCACTGTCCGGCTGCGTCGGCGGTCGCGTGGTTGTCGAACCAGAGCAGCACGTCCTGGGTTATCTGCGCGCCCGGTTGCGAAAGGCCGCGGACGGTGATGACTCGGTCGGCCACCGTCGAGCCTTCGAGCGGGTCGGCGATGACGAGCCCAACAGCTGGTGGAGTGGGCAGCGGCGGTGGCGTGGGCGACGGCGCAGCAGTCGGTGGCGGTGACGGTGTTGGTGTAGGCGTCGGTGTCGGCGACGGCGTGGGAGTCGGATATGGCGTGGGCGATGGCGTGGGCGATGGTGATGGGGTCCGTGTCGGCTCGGCGGAGTAGGTCGGCTTGAGCGTGGGCGTCCCGGGCGCGTTCGCGACGAGCGTGGGTGACGAGCTGGGATTGGCGGCCGGCTTACCGCCGAAGACGTTCGAAACCAAGATGAGCACGATGACCATCAGCGTTGCCACGACGACCAGCGCCAGCCAATCGCGCCGCGCGGTGGAAGGCTTGGGCCGCTGCAGATCCGAGCGCCGGATGACGCCGCTGTGCTGCTGCCCGGAGGAGGGGGTTTCGGAAGGGGGTACGCCGTCGCCGTCGGCCATGGGCTCCGCAGGATACATTCGGTACGACAAGCAGGTTCTGGGTGCGGCCGAGCAAGGAGGAAACGCGTGGCTGAACGCAA
>JARXKQ010000151.1 GCA_030271555.1 Chloroflexota bacterium
CCAAGGTCGTCATCGTCGGTTCCGGCCCGGCCGGCCTGACCGCGGCCATCTACGCGGCGCGCGCCAATCTCGCGCCGATCGTCATTGGTGGTTACGCGCCCGGCGGCCAGCTCATGATCACCAGCGACGTCGAGAACTTCCCGGGCTTCCCCGAAGGCATCCAGGGCCCCGAGCTGATGCAGAAATTCCGCGAGCAGGCCGAGCGTTTCGGCACGCGCTTCGTCGACGTCGACCTGGACAAGGTCGATTTCTCGCAGCGTCCGTTCAAGCTGTGGGCGGAAGGAAAGCAGTACAGCGGTGAGTCGGTCATCGTCGCCACCGGCGCATCTGCGCTGTGGCTTGGTCTGGAGAACGAGACGCGCCTGCGCGGCCGCGGGGTGAGCGCCTGTGCGACGTGCGATGGCTTCTTCTTCCGCGGCAAGAAGGTCGCCGTCGTTGGCGGCGGCGACACGGCCCTGGAAGAGGCAACCTTCCTGACCCGCTTCGCGAGCGAGGTCGTGATGCTGCACCGCCGGGACAAATTCCGCGGCAGCAAGATCATGCAGGACCGCGCCCTAGAAAACCCCAAGATCAAGGTCCAGTGGAATACGGAGGTCGCGGACGTTCTCGGCGCGGACAAGGTCGAGGCGTTGCGCCTGCGCGACACGAACACCGGCGAGGAGCGTGACGAGCCCGCTGAGGGGCTGTTCCTGGCGATCGGCTACAAGCCCAACACCGATGCTTTCAAGGATTGGCTCGAGGTCGACGAGAAGGGCTATCTGAGGATCACCGACGAGACGCATTCCAAGATCGACGGCGTCTTTGTCGCGGGCGACGTGCACGACCATCGCTACCGCCAGGCGGTCACCGCGGCCGCCGATGGCTGCAAGGCCGCGATCGACGCCGAGCGCTGGCTCGAGTCAATGGGCATCGCCGAGTCGTCAACCGCCACCGCTTGGTAAAGCGCGATGGCACGAGCGACGTTGAACGGCAGATGAATGGACCCGGACGGGGGATAGCCCGCCCGGGCAATCGACGACGAGTTCGCTATGTGGGCCCTGCGGGCTGATTTGGCTAAGCCGCCGGGAGCGTCGCCAATAGCTCGTTGAGCGCCTGCACCTCCTGGCTGGGGTCCGGCTTTGCGGCGCGTACGGCCCGAAGCACAGGGTCGATCTGCTGGTCGACGAACGACCACGCGTGGCAGTCGGCGCTATTCAGCGCCTGCTGATCGTCGTCCCACGCGGTCTCGAGCTCGGTGGCCTGTGCGGCCGCGCCCGTCTGATCGCCCTGCTGGACCAGCGCCAGAGTGTCGAGGGTGATTGACCGGATGCCTGAGACCTGATCGGTCGGGAAATGTGCCAGGACGGCTGCGCGAGCCTCGTCCTGCGTGAGTGGGGCACTCCCCGCCGTGCAGGTCGGCGCCGCGCCTTCATCGGCAAGGGCGCTCTGATGCGGCAGGCTGCTCGTGTAGGCGAGCAGCGAGAACGTCGCGAGCGCCACGACCCCAAGCATGCCGAGTGCCATACGCCGCCGCGCCACCGGCGCCGGAGCGCGAACCGGCGCGGGCCGTTCAGGTGCGGCTACCTCGCGTAGGTCGGCGTCGGTCTCACGTTCCTTGTCGGCCTTGGTGATCGTGAGATACACGACGATCGCCAGGATCGCACCGAGGAAAACAAAACTCGTCACCAGCGTTCCAAGCCCGAGGCCGCCCTGATCCTGGGGCAGGCCCAGATAGTCGCCCAGGTTGGCGCCGAGCGGCCGGGTGAGGATGTAGGCAATCCAGAAGGCGAGCACGGAGTTGAGTCCAAATCGCCACAGCAAGGTCACGATCGCGAGGAGCGCCGCGGGTAGCAGTATCGACGGCCCGGGTCCCCAGCCGGTGAGCTCGAGCGTCCAATCTCCGAGGGCGGTGCCCAGCGCGAAGGTCACGAGTACGGCCAACCAATAGAAGGCCTCGCGCGGCGTCGTGTGGATGTGGTGGATCGAGAGTGTGCGCTCCCTCGAATACCAGATGCTGAAGACAACCGCCAAGGCGATTGCGAATACCGCGCTGCTCAGCCCGAGGGGGACGCCCATCTGGTCGGTGAGGATGTCGGTGTACAGCGTGCCGGTGATGCTGAGCACGACGACCGTGAGCCAGTATTGAAATGGCATGTACCGGGGCAGCCGCATCTGGATCAGCAGCACGCCCGCCATGACTACAGTGAAGATGACCGCGGTCATCACCAGGCCGACGCCGAGTTCCGTGTTGATCCAGTCGGCGAAGGTCTCTCCGACGGTTGTGCACAGGATCTTAATGACCCAGAACCAGATAACTATCTCGGGGACCTTGCTCAGCATGTGCCGTGCTGTGCCCGTGGTACTCGCGGATACTTCCATTCGCTGACTCCAATGACTGTGACGGCCGGTCCCAGAAACACGACGACGTGGCGTGTTCGGCCGGCAGTCAAGAGCCTGCGAGGCCGACCTGAAGCGGACCTGAAATCCAATAACGAGGCGTTCGGCGATTGGCTCGAGGCCCAGGGATTCGCGCATGCCGCCACCGCCACCACCTGACAGCCCTGACGCCCGGACACGTGCCTCAGGGCCCAACCGTGAGCCAGCCGCGGCCGTGTTACGGTCGAGTGCAGATGACGGCGCGAACCAGGTGAGCATCCCGCATGAGCGCGGCGGGCCGTGGGGCCACATGATCGCCAGGGGTGGCGAGAACAACCGCGACCGCTTGGTGAACCTGGCCCCCGGCGAATGAGTATGGGCATGCGTAGCGGCGGCCTGCAATCGGGCGCGGGCGGTCTGCCGAGACGCGGTGGCCGGTTCTTCGGTCCACCTGAAAGTGGCGCGTCGCACGTCCCCAAGGAACGTCGGGGCCAGACCATCCGTCGCATCGCCGGCTTCTTCCGGCCCTACCGCATCGCCGTCGCCGCGGTGCTGACGACGATCGTCCTGACCAGCCTGCTGGGCCTCATCAATCCGTACCTGCTGAAGCTGCTCATCGACGAGGCGCTGCCGCAGCGTGACTTCGGGCTGCTGAACCTTTTCGTGGGCTTGATGATCGCCGTGCCGATCATCAGCGGCCTGATCGGCGTCGGCCAGTCGTACCTCAACAACATCATCGGCCAGCGGGTGATGCAGGACCTGCGCAACACCCTGTACGAGCATCTGCAGCGGCTGCCGCTGCGCTTCTTCACCGAGACGCGCACCGGCGAGATTCAGAGCCGCCTCGCCAACGACGTCGGCGGCGTCCAGTCGGTAGTGACCGACACGGCGAGCAGCGTCTTCGCCAATGCCGTGATCGTCATCTCGACAGTCGGAGCGATGTTGCTCCTCGACTGGCGCCTCACCGCACTGAGCCTGGGCTTGCTGCCGTTCTTCCTCATCCTGACCTACCGCGTCGGCAAGATCCGCCGGCGCCTCGCGTCCTTGACACAGGCGAGCCTCGCCGACATGTCCGCCATCACCGAGGAGACGGTCAGCGTCAGCGGCATGCTGCTCACCAAGACGTTTGGTCAGCAGGAGCAGACGGTCGGTCGGTATCGCGATGCCAGCGCCAAGCTCGCCCGGCTGCAGATCCGCCAGTCGATGGTGGGTCGGTGGTTCTTCATGATCGTCGGCACCGTCTTCTCGATCACGCCGGCCTTCGTGTATTGGCTGGCCGGCTGGCTGGCGATCAACGGTGACCCGACTGCGCCCAGCATTGGCGACATCGTCGCATTCACCACGCTTCAGAGCCGCCTCTTCTTCCCGCTGGGGCAGCTGCTCAACGTCCAGGTGGAGCTGCAGGGCGCGCTGGCACTCTTCGACCGCATCTTCGAGTACCTCGACTTACCCGCTGAGATCGCCGACTCCCCGGATGCCGTGGCGCTCGAGCCGGATCGCGTCCAGGGCCGCATCCGCTTCCGCCACGTGAGCTTCAGGTACCGATCAGTCGCACCGAAGCCGGTGGAGGCCACGGAGGCGACGGAAGCCACCGACTCCCCCGAAGAGGCCGATCTCGGCGAGCCCGCCCCAGTCATCGAGCGCATCCCGTTTGGGCTCGAGGACATCGACTTCGAGGCGCAGCCAGGCCAGCTGGTCGCGCTGGTCGGGCCGTCCGGTAGCGGCAAGACGACGACGACCTACCTGATCCCGCGGCTGTACGACGTCGATGAGGGCGCGGTCGAGATCGACGGCATCGACGTGCGCAAGCTGCGACTCGCCGATCTTGGCAAGGTGATCGGTTTCGTCACCCAGGAGGTGTTCCTCTTCCACTCGACCGTGCGCGAGAACCTGCGCTACGCGCGGCCCGACGCGACCGATGCGGAGCTGGAAACCGCCGCCCGCCTGGCCGCGATCCACGACCGCGTGATGGACCTGCCGCAGGGCTACGACACGATCGTGGGCGAGCGCGGCTACAAGCTGTCAGGCGGCGAGAAACAGCGCGTCGCGCTCGCGCGCGTGCTGCTGAAG
>JARXKQ010000152.1 GCA_030271555.1 Chloroflexota bacterium
ACATCATGCCAGCTTCGGCGCCCACCGCGAAAATCCCGCTCGCCGCCGCCGCTCCCTGTCGCCTGGCACGACACTCCGCCGCACCCCAGGTGATACTCTTCACTAACGTGTCGGAGCAACGGACGGGGGGCTATGACGGCGGAATCTGCGGACAACGGTCACCTGCGGGACGCTGTCGGGTGGCAATCAGCAGAAGGTCGTCGTGGCGCGTGAGTTCGATCGCGACCTCAAGCTGCTGGTGCTCGACCAGCCGACGCGAGGCCTGGACGTGGGCAGCATCGAGTTCATCCATCGCGAGGCCATCAAGAAGCGCGACGCGGGCACGGCCATCCTGCTGGTATCGGCCGAGCTCGATGAGGTGCTCGAGATGTCCGACCGGATCGCGGTCATGTATCGCGGCGAGCTTGTCGCCGAGCGTGATGGACGGACGGCAGACAAGAACGAGATCGGCATTTTGATGGCTACCGGCGGCCGCGCGCCCAGCGAGGCAAAGCCGCCCACGGTGGCCGACTGATGTCCGAGCCTCAACAACCGACGCGCACGCAGAACGCCGCCGTGCGCCTCGTCATGAACGCTGGCTCTCAGATCTGGTCTCAGCTGGCGCTGCCCCTGCTGGCGATCGTGCTGGCCCTCGTCGCCGGTGCCGTGGTGATTATCCTGACGAGCGCCCTGTCGCCGGGAAAGCCCATGGATTTCGGCCTCCCACTGCGCGCGTATGGCGCGTTGCTGGAAGGATCACTGGGCTCCGAGAACGGACGCGTCTCAACCCTCGTCCAGGCGGCACCTTTGATCCTCGCCGGCCTGGGCATTGGTCTTGGCTTCAAGGCAGGGCTCTTCAACATCGGCGCCCAAGGCCAATTCCTGCTGGGCGCGGTCGCGTGTGTGGCCGCCAGCCAGTTGGTCAAGGACAGTGACGCTCTGATCGCCATCCCGGTTGCCTACGTTGCCGGCGCGCTGGTCGGTGCGCTGTGGGGCTTCATTCCCGGTTTCCTGAAGGCCGTCTCCGGCGCCCACGAAGTGGTCACGACGATCATGCTCAACTTCATCGGGCTTGCCCTGATGTCGGCGCTCATATCGGGACCGTTGCGGCTGCCAAAGTCACCTCAGCCAGTGACGCCCAATGTTGGCGACGCCGCGCTGCCCATCCTGTTCGGGCGCGATGGCCACCTGGGCATCGTGATCGCGTTCTTGTTCGTGCCGCTCGTCTGGTTCGTCTTGTACCGCACGACGCTCGGCTTCGAGATCCGCGCCGTGGGCGCAAACCCAGATGCGTCGCGCTACGCGGGCATGAAGCCGCGGCGTCTGATAGCGCTGACCATGAGTCTCGCCGGCATGCTTGCCGGGCTCGCCGGCACGGGCAACATCCTGGGCATCAATCACCAGATGAACGCCACTTTCTCTACAACCGTGGGCTTTGATGCGATCACCGTGGCCTTGCTCGGCCGCTCCCACCCGGTGGGAGTCATGCTCGCGGCACTTCTGTTCGGGGCGATGCGCGCAGGCGCAGGGCTGATGCAGATCCAGGCCGGCGTGCCCGCGCAACTGGTCGACCTGCTCCAGGCGGTCATCCTGCTCTTCCTCGTTGCGAGTCCGGTCATCCGACGGGTGTTCCGCCTTCGCGGCGTCAAGTCCAGCCTCGGAACGACGGAAACGATGGCCAAGACCTACGGCAGTGAGGCCATTCGATGACGGACATTCCAGTCCTCGGATTCGTCATCCAGTTCTTCGGCTTCTTGATCGACCAACTGCCGTTCATCGCCCACGCGGCGGTCGCGGTAGCAATCCCCATCGCCCTGGCAGCACTATGCGGCGTCATCAGCGAGCGCTCCGGCGTGGTCAATATTGGTCTCGAGGGGATCATGCTCACGGCAGCGTTCGTGGCGTGGATCACCGGCGTCGTGGCAGTCGGCTTCCTGGGACCGGGCGAGCCGACCGCCATCTTCGGCCTGACCGTGCCGCTTCTTCTGGCCGTCACAGCGGCGGTGCTCTCAGGCATGGTCCTCGCGGCCCTCCACGCCTGGCTGTCGATATCGATACGCGCTGACCAGATCATCAGCGGCGTGATCCTGAACATCGCGGCACTCGGCCTGACGGGCTACTTGAACACGATCATCAGCAAGCAATCACCGCACGGCGCGGGTGGTTTCCAGGCGCTGGACGTACCCAAGTTCCTGACCGACCTGCCATTTGTCGGCTGGCTGATCAACGCCATCTTCGACCAGGGACCCATTGCCCTTAGCGCGATCGTCCTGATCATCGTCGCCCAGATCCTGCTCTTTCGGACGCGCTGGGGACTGCGCACCAGGGCCGTAGGCGAGCACCCACGCGCCGCGGAAACCGTGGGCATCAACGTGATCGGACTGCGGTACCGCAACGTCATCCTCGCTGGTGGCATCGCCGCCCTCGGTGGGGCGTATCTTTCGATGGAGCTGACAACCTCGTTCCAGGCCGGGATGAGCGCGGGCCGCGGGTTCATCGGCCTGGCGGCGATGATCGTTGGCCGCTGGACGCCCATTGGCGCATTGGGCGCGGCGCTACTGTTCGCATCATCCAGCGCGATCGGGCGAGCGATCGGCTTCGCGGCACCCAACAACGATATGGGCCGCTTCCTGGACTCGATCCCGCCTCAGTTCTACGACGCGCTGCCGTATCTGGTAACGATCATCATTCTCGCCGGCGTGATCGGGCGAAGCATCCCGCCGGCCGCCGACGGCCAGCCCTACGAGCGCGAGTCCGCCGCCTAAGTCACTATTCCCTAGTGCGGCTCGAACGGAGGATCGCCTGGGACCTGCTCGACGCCCAGGAGGGCACGGGGCCGGTCCCGCTGCTCGATGGCGACGAGCCGGCGCGCCTACTAGGCCGGAGCAAGCGCATCGCGATGGTTGGCGCGTCACCTGACCCGGGACGCCCGTCGCACGGCGTCATGCGCCAGCTGCTTGACGCGGGCTACGACGTGGTCCCGATCAATCCAACCGTCGACCAGGTGCTGGGCAAACCCGCCTACGCCACGCTGGAGGACGCGTACGCCTCGACCGGTCCCTTCGACATGGTCGATGTCTTCCGCCGGCCGGAGCACACTCCAGACATTGCCCGATCAGCGGTGGCAATCGGCGCCAAGTCGCTCTGGCTCCAGCTAGGTGTGGTCAACTGGGAGGCGGCACAGATCGCCCATGACGCGGGCCTCGCGGTCGTGATGGACCGGTGCACTGCGATCGAGCACCGCCGCCTGAGGTTCCTGGGTTAGGCCGTCCCAGCGCCCCAGGTCTACCGGACGAAGAGGCCGCCGACCACCAGCAACAGACCCACCACACCGACACCGCCCCACAAGTAGACCTGGCGGCGGATCACGTCGCGCATCTCGTCCGCGCCGGTTCGCTCGCCGTGGCCGGCGGCCGTGCGGCTGCTGCCGCCGCGCCACGAGTCGTAACGCTTGGCGTTGTCAGCGAGGCGATCGAGCTCGTTCATCCGCGCAAACGGGACGCGGATGCGCCACATGGCAATGACCAGCAGCGCGATGCCGACCAGCGACAGCACGATCGCGACGGTCACCGCAGGCGCTCCCCCAGCACCTGGGCAACGACGGCCGCGTTGGCCTGGCCGCGCGTCTCCTTCATGACCTGGCCGGTCAGGAACTTGAGCGCCTGGTCCTTGCCAGAGCGGATGTCGGCGACCGCGGCTGGGTTGGCGGCAATGACCTTGTCGACAACTGCGACCAGCTCGGAGGAGTCGTTCATCTGGCGCAGGCCCTTGGCGGCGACGATCGAGGCCACCGACCCCCCCGAATGGAGATGTTCGGCGTAGACATCCTCGGCGCTCTGGCTGGAGATCGCGCCCGACGTGCGCAACCGCACAACCTCTGCGAGCTCCGCGCCAGGGCGCGTCACGAGGATGTCCGGCTGGGACTTCTGCTCGCGGAGGCCGATCTTCGACAGGAGACCCGCGGCAACCCTGGGGTCAGGCGCCGGGTCGGAAGCCATGGCGGCCGTGAAGTAGTCGCCGGCGGCAGCGACGATCACCGCCGCGTCGTAGGCGGAAAGCCCGTAGTCGGTGCTGTACCGCGTTCGCTTGGCGGCCGGCAGCTCAGGCATGCGCTCGCGGATCGCGCCGATCATCGCCGCGTCCGTGCGCAGCGGCGGCAGGTCCGGCTCGGGAAAGTAGCGGTAGTCCATCGACTCTTCCTTGAGTCGCATCGTGTAGGTCTGGCCGCGGGTGTCATCCCAGCCGCGCGTCTCCTGGACCAGCTTCTCGCCTGATTCGAGGGCGCGCGTCTGGCGCTCGATCTCGAAGGCAATCGCGCGCTCGACGCTGCGGAACGAGTTCATGTTCTTGACCTCGGTCCGCGTTCCCAGGGTCTCAGTGCCGCGTGGTCGGAGCGACACGTTCGCCTCGACGCGCATCTGGCCCTCCTCCATCGCC
>JARXKQ010000153.1 GCA_030271555.1 Chloroflexota bacterium
CATCATCACCGAGGACCAAGCCGAAGGCGCCGCTCGAGCCGACCGGGCGATTGATGGTATCCACGCCACCATTCGCGACATACGCAACTTCATCATGGGCCTGCAACCGGAGCTGCTAATCGATGCCGACCTGGGCGCGGGCATCGAGACGCTCGCCGCCGAATTCCGCGCCAACGCGCTGATTGATCTGGAGTTGACGATCGATCCGCAGCTGCCCGAGCAGCCGCGCGAGCATGCCGTACACGTGCTCGCGATCATCCGGGAGGCGCTCAGCAACATCGCCCGCCACTCAAACGCCACCCGGGCCAGGATTGAGCTGTCGGCGACCGATGGCGCCCTGAGGCTGGTCATAGGCGACAATGGCCACGGTTTCGACGTCGACGCCGCGCGCAGCCCGCGCCAGCGTGGATTGGGCAATCTGCGCGCCCGGGCCGAATCCGTCGGGGGGAAGCTCACCTTGACGAGCGAGGAAGGTGCCGGGACACAAGTCACGGCAGAGCTGCCGATCATCGCGTCGCCGGACGCCGCGCCGGCAGCGAACGCAACCGAAGGGACTGCGAATGACAGCTGAGGATGGGGCCTCTGCGGGGGGCGAGAAACAGCACCGCTTGCTCGTGGTCGACGATCACGAGGTGGTGCGCCAGGGGCTGGTCGCGATGCTTCAGCGCCGACCCGGCTTTCAGGTCGTCGCCGAGGCCGGCACAGCCGCCGAAGCGGTCGAGATGGCGCGGCGCTACCAGCCCGATCTGGTCATCATGGACGTGCGCCTGCCCGATGGATCGGGCATCGAGGCGTGCCGCGAGATCCGGGCCGAGATGCCCGGTACCCGCGTCGTGATCCTGACGAGCTACCCCGACGAGGAAGCGGTGTTCTCGGCGATCGTCGCCGGCGCCAGCGGCTATCTGCTCAAGCAGGTCCGCGGCCGTGACCTGGTGGCTGCTCTGGAAGCGGTCGGCCGGGGCGAATCGCTCCTCGACCCCGCCGTGACGGAGAAGGTCCTCGAGCGCGTGCGCAGGATCGCCACCGGCGGCGCCAGCGATGAGCTCGCCCAGCTGACCGCGCAGGAGCAGAAGATCCTGCTGCTGGTTGCCGAGGGCAAGACCAACAAGGAGATCGCGACCGAAGTCTTCCTGTCGGATAAGACAGTGAAGAACTACGTCAGCTCAATCCTGTCGAAGCTCAACCTGCAGCGACGCGCCCAGGCCGCGGCGTATCTCGCCAAGCGCCACGGGGGCAGCAGCTAAGTCCCGCTGGACCCGATGGCCGATTCGAGTGAGGCCTCGGCCAGTCGGCTGATCAGCGCCTCCTGGGCGGCAGCGAATATGTCGTGGACATGGCAGCGATGCTCAAGGCTGCAGGGCGCGCCGCTCAGCACGCAGCGCTGACGGCGGGCATCACCCTCGACTGCTTCAACGATCGCCAAGATCGGGGTTGAGCGGCCCGCGCTGTCGAGCCAGTAGCCGCCATGCCGCCCGAGTCGCGCGCCAACGAGGCCGGCACGGACGAGCTGGCCCATCACCTGCGTGACCAGCCGCTCCGGGATGGCGGTCTGGCGCGCGATTTCCGCGCCGCTCAGAACCTCGTCACATCGGCTGGCCAGCAAGAGCATCGCCCGGATCGCGTAGTCGCCCCGCCGGGTCAACTGTAACCGCATGCATATAGTTCGCCCCATGCCAAAGGTCCGGATATAGGGCCAAATGGCCCATGTCAGACGCCAGAAGAAACAACAACCTTTTTGGTGTTTGTTTCCGACAACCCAGGAGACCGTCACCCATGAAAGCCCCGCACCGCGTTCTGGCCCTGCTCGCCATCGTCGGCTTGGCAACTGCCTGCACAACCGGCCAGCGTCCGCCGTGGACCTACCCGCCGGCGACTCCCAGCGGCGCGCCGAGCGCCAGCGTCCAGCCCAGCGGTGCGATTGCTTCGCCGACCTCAGTCCCACAGACGGGCGACAGCGTCCTGCCGGTGCTGACGCCCAAGGCCGACCTGCAGCCGGTGCCCGCGGGCGAGGTCAATACCGCCTACGCGCCCAATGTGCCGCCAGCGGCGACGCGCACCAACCAGGCGATCGTCGAAGTCCACTTCGACGTCATCGAGGGTGTCAAGGCGATCGATCCCAACGGGCTCGAGTACACGACCTGGGGCTACCGCCTGCACGGTGACAACACGGTCACGACCGGCACCCCCGGCCCCATCATCCGCGCCCGCGTGGGTGACGTGCTGCGCTTCATGCTCACCAATGTCGGCTCGATGCCGCACAACGTCGACTTCCACGCCGTGACGGGTCAGGGCGGCGGCGCCAAGGACCTGACGATCGCCCCAGGCGAGACCGCGACGATCGAGGCGCGCATGCTCTACCCGGGCATGTTCATGTACCACTGCGCGGCGGGCGATGTGCCGCTGCACATCAGCCAGGGCATGTACGGCGGCATCCTCGTCGATCCCCAAACGCCCCTCTCGCCCGTTGAACATGAGCTCTACATGGTCCAGTCGGAGTTCTACACGTCCGACCCCAACGCCGGCCCCCTTACCACCGACCGTCAGGCGATCACCGACGAGATGCCTACCTTCGTCGTCTTCAACGGCGCCAAAGGCTCGCTGACGGGCGACAACGCGCCCAAGATGCAGGTCGGCGAGAAGATGCGCATCTATTTCGTCAACGCCGGGCTGAACCTCGACTCCAATTTCCACCCCATCGGCTCGCACTGGGACAAGGTCTGGGAGGACGGCGGGCTGTTGAATGCGCCGCTGCGCGGGCTGCAGACGGTGCTCGTTCCGGCCGGCGGCGGCACAGTGGTCGAGCTTGACGCGCTGGTGCCCATGACCGTGGTGCTGGTTGACCATGCCCTGGCGCGCGCCTTCGACAAGGGCGCCATCGGCCAGATCGTGATCACCGGCGATCCCAACCCGGAGATCTTCGAGTCGTTCGGCAAGACCGGTACACCGGCGCCGACGACAGTTCCCGCGAGTGCGACTCCGGTCGCAAGCGGCACACCCGTGGCGAGTGCCACGGCACCCGGCTCGCCGGGCGCCGGCCTCAACATCGAGATTGCGCCCGGTGCCTTCACTTACCAGGCGCCCGATGCGGCCGATGAGTTCGCCGACACCGAGAGCCCGGCCGACTACACCCCCAACGTGCTGATGATCCCGCTCGGGACGACAGTCACCTGGACCAACAATGATCCCGGCCAGATCCACACGGTGACCGCCGCCGATGGCTCGTTTGACTCGGGCTTCCTGTCGACCGGCCAGACTTTCTCGTACACGTTCGACAATCCGGGGACGTTCGACTACTCCTGCCTACCGCATCCGTGGATGCAGGGTCGCATCGAAGTCATGATGCACTAGGGCATCTGGCCCCCACGTAGGGAGCCTTGGCCCTGTCGCGGGGCTCCCCTGCCCTAGAAAGTCACGCCATGCAAATCGTCAGCGCCGCAGAGGCCGTTGCCGGCATCGAGTCCGGCCAGCAGCTCTATGTCCATTCGGCGGCAGCAACGCCATCAGTGCTGCTTGACGCCCTGGTGGCGCGCGCGGCCGAACTGACCGACGTCAAGATCCTGCACTTCCACGCCGAGGGGCCCGGGCCACACCTCGCGCCGGAAATGGCCGGCCACTTCCGCCACCGCGCACTGTTCATAGGGCCTAACGCGCGCGCCGCGGTGAACGAGGGCCGGGCCGAGTACATCCCCGTGTTCCTGTCCGACGTGCCGACGCTGATTCGGCGCGGCATCCTGCCGATCGACGTCGTGCTGGTCAATGTCTCGCCGCCTGACCATCACGGCTTCTGCTCCCTCGGCACGTCGGTGCTGGCCATGCCCACCGCGATCCGCCATGCGACGACGGTCATCGCCCAGATCAACGCGAGCATGCCGCGCACCCTGGGCGACAGCTTCGTGCACATCGACAGCATCGACTTCGGTGTCGAGGTCGACGTGCCACCCTATGCCACGGCCCTGACGACAGTCGGCGAAGTCGAGCAGCGCATCGGCGAGTACATCGCCGAGCTGGTGCCGGACGGGGCAACCCTACAGATGGGCATCGGCGCCATCCCGTCTGCGGTTGCCGGGGCGCTCGGCGACAAGCGCGATCTGGGCATCCACACCGAGATGATGACCGACGTCGTGGTGGACCTGGTTGAGGCGGGCATCGTCACCGGTCGCGCAAAGGAGATCAACGCCGGACACGTTGTGGCGACGTTCATGCTCGGCTCGCAGCGGCTGTACGAGTGGGCGCACGACAACCCGATGGTCGAGATGCGCCCGACCGAGTACACCAACGACACCGCAGTGATCCGCCGCTTCAAGAAAATGGTCGCGATCAACTCGGCGATCGAGGTCGACGTCACCGGCCAGGTATGTGCCGATTCGATTGGCTCGCGGATGTACAGCGGCGTCGGCGGCCAGATGGACTTC
>JARXKQ010000154.1 GCA_030271555.1 Chloroflexota bacterium
TCTTCATCGCGCAGCTGCCCGATGAGCCGCTCGTCATCGACAAGCTGATCAACGAGATCGCACCTAAGTACGGCGACCGCAGCAGTGGCTACACCCGCATCATCAAGATCGGGCCGCGCAACGGCGATGCGGCGCCCATGGTCCAGCTCGAGCTGGTCTGATAGTTGCCGGCCCAATGGCTGGCAGTGGCAAGAGCGGCCAAATAGCCGCGACAGCAAAGCGCGCTCGAAGGAGCGTCTCCGTGCGGTACCGCGCGCGGGTCGAATATGACGGCACTGACTTTGCCGGCTTCCAGGTTCAAACTGAAGGCCGGACGGTCCAGGGTGAGCTGGAAAGCGCACTGAGCCGACTCTCCGGGGGAGCCCGGGTGGTCGTCGACGGCGCCGGCCGCACCGACGCCGGAGTGCACGCCCGCGGGCAGGTGATCGCTTTCACCTACAACGGGCGGCTCGGTCGGCGGGAGCTCCAGCAAGCCCTCGCGGCAGGTCTCCCCAAGGACATCGGACTGGGTCCGGTGGTTCCGGTCGGGAAAACCTTCAGCCCGCGTCACCAGGCCAAGCACCGGGAATACCGGTACCTGATCTGGAACGGACTGCGCAGCCCGCTGCGTGAGCGCCAAGCACTTGGCGTGAGGGAGCGGCTCGACGTTGCGGCGATGGCCGCGGCAGCGAGAGTCTTCGTCGGCCGGCACGATTTCTCCGCTTTTGGAGGAACGGATCGCCAGCCCGTGCGAACGCTGACCAGGCTGAGCGTCATCCGCAGGGGCGACCTGATCACGGTAACCGTGCTCGGCGACGCGTTCCTGAGGGGCATGGTGCGGCGAATCGTCGCCGCGCTGCTGCGGGTGGGGCAGGGCAGGGCAAGTGCCGCGGACCTGGCGGAGGCGCTGACGGAACACCGTCCGGCGTTCCACGGCGAAGCCGCCGCGCCACGAGGCTTGACGTTGTGGCGGGTGCCGATGGGGCCACGCCACAAGACAAGAAAATGGCAAGAAGTAGGGTAGACGAGGACAATCTGGGTTGATGAGCAGGACATTTAGCCCGCGGGCTAGCGAGATCGATCGTCACTGGTTCGTGGTGGACGCCACAGACCAGCGCCTGGGCCTGCTTGCCTCACGCATTGCGTTCGTGCTCGAGGGCAAGCACAAGCCCTCATATGCCACCCATATCGACACCGGTGATCACGTGATCGTGCTCAATGCGGGCAAGGTGTCGGTCGGCGGCAAAAAGACCGAACAGAAGACCTACTCGCGCCACTCCGGCTATCCCGGTGGCTATCGCGAGGAGACCCTGGGTGACCTTCTGGTACGCCGACCGGAAGAAGTAATCCGGCGCGCCGTCAAGGGCATGCTGCCGCGCAACAAGCTGGGCGTGCAGCAGCTGCGCAAGCTGAAGATCTACGCGGGCACCGAACACCCGCACGAGGCGCAGCAGCCCGAGCCGCTGCCAAAGGGAGGTTCCACTCGCTGATGTCGGCTGCTGCTACATCCTTCTTCTACGGCACGGGCCGACGCAAGACGAGCATCGCCCGTGTGCGACTGCTCCAGGGTGAGGGCGAGATCGTCGTTAATGGCCGCTCGCTCGAGGAGCACTTCGGCAACGCCGTTGACCTGGCTGATATCACGATGCCCTTCAAGGTCACCAACACTGAAGGCCGCTATAACGCGATGATCAAGGTCGAGGGTGGCGGTCACCACGGCCAGGCCGGCGCGATCCGCCATGGCATCGCCCGCGCGCTGCTCCAGTCAGATCCCGAAGGCGCCCGGCTGCCGCTGCGCCAGGCCGGCTTCCTATCGCGCGACCCGCGCATGAAGGAACGCAAGAAGTACGGCCTCAAGAGGGCCCGCAAGGCGCCTCAGTACACGAAGAGGTAGCCCTTTTCGGGCCGCCTGATGCGGCCACGCTGGGGCGTTGCCGCCTGCGTCGCCTCGCTTACGCACGCGAGTGCCCGTGCTCGGCAGCCTCGGATGCGCCTTCCATCGCAGCCGCCTGAAGCGGCCAAACGCCGCACGGCTATTCCGACGCCGCGGGTCAGGTTGGGCATAGGCCAGTAGCGCCATAGCCCCGGATCGGCGGGTTCGCGATGATTCGGCCGTGGAAGACGTCTACGGCCGTTACGCGGAGGCGTTGCGCGCCGGTCACCAGTTCGCGGCCTCGGGTCAGCTCAAAGAAGCGCTGCGCTGTTATCGCGCGGCCACCGAGCTTGCCGCGGACCGTTCCGTGCCACACGTTGCGCTGGGTGGGACGCTGCTTCGGCTGGGTCAGACGCGCGACGCGCTCGCGGCGTATGACCGTGCCCTGGAGCTCGACCCCAACGACGTCGATGCCCTGACTGGCCGCGCGTCGGCGTTGCTCGCCGCGGGCCGACGGTCAGAGGCAGCCGAGACGCAGCAGCGCATCAGCAGCGGCGGCGCGGCCGCGACGAGCCACCACGCGTCGCCTTCATCGGCCGCGGATCGCCACCTGGAGAGCGGCGAGCAGGCGCGCCTCGCGGGCAAGATCAACGCGGCAATAGACGCGTGGCTCGCCGAATCGGCCGAGCATCGCGTGGCTGGTCATCACGATGCGTCACTCGACGCCTGCCTGCGCGCGTTGTCGCTCGACTCCTCCGCGGCGCGCATCCACCTCGAGATCGCGCGCGCCTGGATCGCGCGCGGCTGGCACGAGCGCGCGCAGGAACGGCTGCGGTTGCTCGACCGACTGCTCGCCCTGCAGCCCGACAAGCAGGTGGCCGCGGCCGCGCGGGAGCTTACCCGGGGCTAGGCCCTTAGCCTCCGCAGCAGCCCTCACGGGCTCTGCTGCGCGTCGTCCGCGGCCCCGCTCCTGCGGAGCGCGGCCGCGTTCTCCTTGCGGCCTACAATCCTCGCGATGGACCAGCTCGTCGACCTGGTCAAAAGCCTCCAGGTTGAGCCAGTCGCGCTCCTGGACATCGCCTTGACCGCCCTTCTCATCTACGGCCTGTTCAGCCTGATCCGGGGCACGCGCGCCGTACGCCTCGTGATCGGCGTGACCGTGCTGTACGTGATTTACGTCCTCGCCCAGGCGTTTGGGCTGCAGCTGCTGTCGCAGATTCTCCAGGCAGGCGCGGTGGTCGGCCTGCTCGCTGTCGTCGTTGTCTTCCAGCCGGAGCTGCGCCGCGCCCTGGAGCGAATCGGCCGCTTCGGATCGATGGGTTGGTTGCTGGCGCCCGGGGCTCGGGCATCATCGGAGAGAGTCGGGGCGATTATCGCCAAGGCGGCGGTTGCGTTGGGCGCACGCAAGACAGGCGCGCTCATCGTCATCGAACGTGAAACCGGCCTCACCGACGCCGCTGAGACAGGCGTCATGATCGACGCCCATCTCTCCGTCGAGCTGCTCCAGACGATCTTCACGCCACACTCCGCGCTCCACGACGGGGCGGCCATCGTGCGCCACGAACGGCTGGTATCGGCGGGCGTCGTTCTGCCGCTGTCCGAGACCGGGGTTTACCGCGAGCGCTTTGGTACCCGCCACCGCGCGGCGCTGGGCATTACCGAGCAAACGGACGCGATAGCGGTCGTGGTCAGCGAGGAGACCGGCAGCGTCAGCCTGGTCGAGGGCGGCCGCATCGTGCGCGACCTCGATGAGCCGCGGCTGGCCAAGGCCCTGGTCGAGCTGCTGGAAGACTCGCCGTTGACCGCGGTGCGGCTGCCGGAGCGCGTCCGGCTGCCCGAGCGCGCGAGCCAGATCTCACGCAGCATTGCGTCGCGCCGGCCCCGCCGCCGCAACGCGAAGAGCGGCCCGGCCAGCAGCGCCACGACCGCTTCGAGCAACCGACCAGAGTGAGGCGGATCACCGGCGTCCTGCTGCGCAACTGGCCGCTGCGGTTAGGCGCGATCCTGCTCGCCACTGTGCTCTACACCGGCATCGTTCTGGGCCAGAACGTGCGCACCTGGACTGGTCAGGTGCCGGTTGATCCCATCCGGCCGCCGGCCGGCGCGACGTTGCTGTCGGATCTCGCCCCCGTGACCCAGGTGCGCTATCGGGCGCCGTTGGACATAGGGGTCCTCAGCCCGGACTCGTTTCGCGCGACGGTCGATCTGTCGCGGGTCAGCGCCACGCCCGGCGGCGAGGCCGTCAACGTGCCGGTAACGGTCGTAGCCCTCGATACACGGATCCAGGTCGTCGACTTCACGCCGCGCCAGGTCGCCGTGCAGCTTGATCCGGTCGAGGTGCGGGAGATGCCCATCACGGTGTCGCTGGGCAGCGTCGCCGATGGGCTCACGCTGGGCCCGCCGCAGGTCGATCCGGGCATCGTCACGTTGCGCGGCGCCAGCTCGCGCATCGATCAGGTCAGCCAGGTCGTGGCGCGCGTATCGATCGATGCGTCGGCGCTCAACGTGGATCGCGAGGTCGAGCTCATCGCGGTGGACGGCAACGGCAACCAGGTCGCC
>JARXKQ010000155.1 GCA_030271555.1 Chloroflexota bacterium
ATAGTGACGGAACTCTGTGCCTAGGTCTTGTCGCTCGAGCGCCAGCTCGATCGAGGCCTTCAGCCAGCCCATGGTAGTGCCCGCGTCGTATCGGCGGCCCTCAAAGGCATAGGCGAAAACGTCCTGCTCGGCGGTCAGGGCATTGATCGCGTCAGTCAGCTGGATCTCGCCGCCGGCGCCGTGCTTGGTCTGTTCGAGCTTCTCGAACACCTTGGGTGTAAGCACGTACCGACCGATGACTGCGAGGTTGCTCTGAGCTTCGCCGGGCTCCGGCTTCTCGACGACCCCCTTGAGCTTGGTCAAACGCTCGTCACCGGTCTCGGCGTCGTAGTCGGGGGTGATGATGCCGTAGCGGCTTGTCTCTTCCGGGGGCACTTCCATGACCGCGACGACTGAGCCATGCGTGCGGTCGTATTGCTCCATCAGCTGGCCGATGCACGGGCGATCGCCGACGACCACGTCATCAGACAGGATCACCGCGAAAGGCTCGTGGCCGATGAGCTCCTTGGCCATCAAGACCGCGTGGCCCAGGCCCAGCTGCTCCTTCTGGCGCACGTAGCTGATCTGGGCCATGTCACCGATCTGGCGCACGCGCCGGAGCATGTCAATGTCGCCCCTCGCCTCGAGCAGGTGCTCGAGCTCATAGGAATGGTCGAAATGGTCCTCGATGGCGCGCTTCTGGCTGCTGGTGACGATGATCACCTGCTCGATGCCGGCAGCAACGGCCTCTTCAACGCCGTACTGGATGACCGGTTTATCGACGAGTGGCAGCATCTCCTTGGGCTGCGCCTTGGTGGCTGGCAGGAAACGTGTGCCCCAACCGGCGGCCGGGAAGACTGCTTTTCTGACGCGCAAGAGAACCTCGAATCTGAGTGGTGCCGGGCGAATCTAGACCAGCGGGCCGAACTCCGGTTCTGGCGGCACCCGGCTGGGCACCAACTGAAGCACGATCGCCGCCGCCAGCACCGCGACGCCGCCGACGATCTGGATGAGCGTCGGGCGCTCTCCGAGCAGGATCGCCGCGATGGTCACGCCCACAAGCGGCTCGATGGTCATGAGGATGGCCGCCCGACTGGGGCCGATGATGCCGATGCCCACCAGCAACGCCGTTGTTGGAATGGCAGCGCCGATGATGCCGCCGGCCAAAATCCAGAGCCACGCATCAGCCGAGTGGAGCGGCAGCGCCAGACCGGCCAGATCTCCGTCGACGATGGTCAGGACCAGGGCTAGGATCCCTGCGGCCACGATCGCGTAAGTGGCGGTTCGAGCGGCGGGGATTGGCTCGAAGCCGCGTCCCGCGATCAGGAAGAAGCCCGCCTGGCACAACGCGGCCGTTACGGCCAGGCCCAGCCCAAGCGGATCGAGACTGATGGTGCCGCTGCCCAGGATCGGCGAGAGCACGACCAGTGCCAGTCCCACGCCTGACAGCGCGAGCGCAGCGGCGCGCACGGGGGTGAGCCGCTCGCCGTAGAGCGCGACCGCGCCCAGGGTCACCAACGCGGGATACGTGTAGAAGCAGATCAGGGCGATGGCGACGGTCGTGTGCAGGAATGCCTCGAACATGGCGATGTTCACGATCGCGCCCAGCACGCACGCCACGATCAGGGCGCGGCCGCGACTTTTTGGCAACCAGGCCGGCGTGGCGCCACCGCTGCGCATCTGCCGCGCCGTGATGAGCTGGCCCAGCGCCAACACGGCAATCGTGCCGATGGCGCCGCGCCAGGCCACGTAGGGCAGAGCGCTCAGACCCAGTGCGTCGGCGCTGCGCGTGATGTAGCTGAGCGTGCCGAACATCGCCGCCGCGCTGGCCACCAGCGCGGCACCGAGGAGAAACCGGTTCAGGGTGCCGTCGAGTGCTCGGTCCGGGTGCCGCGCAGGATCCGGCTCGTGAACGGGATGCGGATCTCGCGGAAGACCTCGATCGAGACAAGGAAGCCAAGGAAGATCAGCACGAGGCCAACGAGGTGGCCCAGCTCATACAGCGTGGGCGAGCCGAAGCGATACAGGCTGTCCGTGACGGTCGGAACGAACGCACCGATCGCAATCAACAGCGTGGCGGGCACGCGACTGTGGAGCTTGCCGGTCAGCAGCGCCCGGATCGCCCCGGGCAGCGACGCCAGGAAGTTGACCGTGATCGCCACTGGTGAGATGAGCAGGTTGAAGAGGAATGAGTCGCCCTTCTGGCCAGGCTCGAGCGAGTAATCGAGGACACGGCGCTTGGGCATGAAGACGTATGTCGAGAAGAGCGCGCCAAGGATGAGTGCGAACGCGCCCGTCACATTGCTGAATGGCGTTAGCAGGCGGAGTGACGATGGGAAGAGCGTGGCATCGGGAACGTTGCTGCCCGGCGCGACGAGGTAGCCCGGCGCGGGCAGGGTCGTCGTGAGCATGAGCGCCAGGCCAGCCAGCGCGACCCCGATGACGGCCACCGCGGCGATGCGCGGCCAGCGCTCGTTCTGGAAGTAGGTCTCGACCGCGATCGCGATCGCAAAGGCCAGGGCGATGACGAAGTACAGCGCGGGCAGGCTGCCCGCGTCGGTGAACTCCGTTGGATTGCGGCGCGGCGTCAAGAAGGTGAACAACCCGGCCAGGAAGATGCACAGCGCAAACGCGTAGCCAAAACGTGTCTTGGCCAGAAGGAAGGCCGTACCCAGGCCCAGGAAGCCCACGATCCAGACGCCACCGACGAGGAACCAGATCCGGTACAGCAGCTCGTTCCAGCCGCTGGCCTGAGCGACCGCCTCAGCGCCTGCGGCCACGCCGTAGGCCAGCATGCCGATCGCCCAGACGAGCTGGTAGGTGTGGCGCCGCTCCAGCCATTGATCGAGGAGTGCCACGGCGAAGATGAACGCCAGCAGCGCAGTCAGCGCCGGAACCAGAATGGCCATGGGTCGTGTCCTGCCTTCTTTGGATGTGGCCGTCAGTTGGCCGTGAGTGCGGCGCTAGGCGGGTACGAACTCGTGTGATTGGCGATGCAGCCCATCGCATAGGCCCCACCGCGGCGCGTCACCCGGGATCGGCACGGGACGCATGATCTCGCGCACGTCCGACAGGCGGCAAAACAGGAAGCCGCGCTTCCTTGCCCAGGCCCGAAAGTGGCCCGGCTCCGAGTGGAACTGGTGCGGCCCTGGGTTGAGCTCTGCACCAACTGCCCAGGAGGGCGGCGCCTCCGGCGAGACGATGTCGAGGATAGTGATCCGGAACGGCGTGCCCACGATGGGCTCGCCGCAGCCGGCGCAGCGGATCGAGTTGTTCTCATCGAACACCGTGGGGATGGGGATCCCATAGATCTCGCCGCCGCGGAACCTGCTCGTCATCTTCGCGATTGTATGGCTGGTCGGCCTTGTCGGCGGAGAGAAAAGGGCGCAGCTTGAAATGGCGACTGGGCACCGCAATACACTCGGATCGATTGCCAGGCCGAATCCCTGCCCATCGAGGTGGACCTCGCCAAATGCGAGTGCGGACGCCCATTGATCGGGAATTGACACTCGATCTGCGTTCGGTACGCCTGCCTAGTAGACGGTGCCCCCTACGCTGCACACCCGGAAGACTCCTCCGGAGCTGTCAAGTCCTCCGCCGAGATCGTCAAGAATGTCCCCTTCTCGCCCGATGACGACGCCGGTCGGCGCAACAAGCTCAGCGACGCCATTGACCACGCGGGCTACGAAACCAGGGGGCCATTCAAGTACGGGGCGATCTGAGCCGGTCGCGACGAAGACAAATGTGAGTGCGACTTCATCGCGTTGGATTCTGACCGGCGCGAGGCCCGCTGACCGACATAGTGGATTGGAGGTGGGTGCGGTCCTCAGCTGCAGCGGGACAATGCCCAGGCCTTGCGGCGCGCCGGGGGAGCCGCACGAAATACACGCACCAACCAAGAGCAGAGCAGTAGCGACACTCCGCCAAGGTCGGGTGGCCACGAGCCGACCAAAAGGTCTTGGAGCCCGACCGACTCCACTACCACGCTGCATCAATGAATTTGACATGTTCCAGAACAGACGAGCGTGAGATCCCACCTTCCCAGAATCGTCCCCACCTTTTCGCCGTAGTACGTGCAGTAGACGAAGAAACATGACAGTCCGACGATCGTGCCGGACAGCAACGCGCCACCGTTGTATGGCTGGTAGATCGGCCCACCGGAGTCGCCGGCTGCTGGGGCAATGCCACCGTGGTAGGCATTCAGGTACTGCGTGCAGCCGTCGGCGTCGCAGAAGCTGGCATTGAGATCATCAAGAGTCCATCCGCAGCTATTGCCCGACTTGAACCCGGTGCGGCAGATTCCTGATGTTCCGACCGCGTCAAGGAGCCGGCCGTATATCGGCACGTTCGAGCTGTCATCGCCTGAGACACCGTTGTAGATACGCGGGCTATAAGACGCTCCCGATATGAGCT
>JARXKQ010000156.1 GCA_030271555.1 Chloroflexota bacterium
TCCAAAACCATCGTGTCCTCGATGCGAACGCCCATCTCGCCCTCGAGGTAGACGCCCGGCTCGACCGTGAAGGTGGTGGGTGTGGGCATGGGCGTGTCGGCGGCGCTTAACCCCAGGCCGGGCAGCTCGTGCGTGGCGAGGCCGATGCCGTGGCCCAGGCCGTGGCCAAAGTGATCGCCGTGGCCGGCGGCGGTGATGACGTCCTTGGCGATGATGTGCAGCGCACGACCTGATGGGAGCGGACCGCCGCCGGCCAGCGCGGCCGCCAGCGCGTCGATGGATGCTTGCTGGGCGCGAGCGACGAGCGCGTAGATCTCAAGGTCGCGCGCCGACGGCTCGCCCACGAACAGGGTGCGGGTCGTGTCACTGCGGTAGCCGCACACCTGCGCGCCGAAATCGAACAGCAGCACCTCACCGGCCGCGATCTGGCGCGCACCGGGCGAGCCGTGCGGCAGCGCCGCGCGCGGCCCTGACAGGACCGTCGTGTCGAAGGCCAGCGCCTCAGCGCCGGTGGTGCGCATGTCCCATTCGAGCGCCAGCGCCACGTCGTGCTCGGTCATGCCCGCCTTGATGGTGCGCGACACGCGATCGAGCGCAGCGTCAGCGACGGCACAGGCGGCAGCGACGCGCTCGATCTCCTCTGGCTCCTTCGTCTGGCGCTGCGCCTCGACCCAGTTCTCGGCGGCGACCAGCTCAACGTCGGGCGCGGCTGCGGCCATGCGCTCCCAGGTGAGCTTCGACACGAAGTTCCCTTCGACCGCGACCCGCTTGGGCGAGCCGATGCTGGCGAGCAGCCTGGGCCAGCGGTCGAAAAAGTCGTTGTAGACCTTCTCCATCCGCGCGTCGGGGCACTGTTCGACGACCTGGATGAAATAGCGCGAGTCGGCCAGGACGACAAGATCGTCTGCGGAAACGAGGAACTGGCCCGAGTTGCCGGCGCCCTTCTCCTCCCCTTCGCTGAACTCGAGCCCGGTCAGGTAGCGGATGTTCTCGCGCCGCACGCCGAAGTAGGCGCCCACGCCCTCGCGCGCCATGCGCTCGCGCAGGGCAGCCAGGCGGCGGGGTCGGGCGGCCGTATCGGCCAGGCGCCAACGGGCCTCATCGGCCTGAGTGGGGATTCTTCCGGCTACAAGGGTCATGGCGTCGCTCCCTCAGAAGGTGTCGGCTCGGCTGTCGCTCCGTCGCCCCAGTAGAGGCGGATGTTGGCCTGGTGCTCGGCGAGGGTTCGGGCGAAGGCATGAGTATTGCTGCCGTCGCGCTTGGCCACGAAGTAAAGGTAGCCGTCGGCCGTGTTGGGACTCAATGCCGCGGCAATCGCTGCCGTGCCGGGTGAGCAGATGGGCCAGTCGGGCAGGTTGCGCGAGTGGTAGGTCTGGAACGACGCGAGATCCTCGGTCGGCTCGAAGTTGCCCACGCCATTGATGTCGTGCAGCGTCCAAAACTCGTAATCCGGCCACTGGCTGATGTGCTGCTCGCGCAGGATCATCGTGTCCTTGGCGTAGATGATCGTGGGGTCGGCGTTGAGCAGATGCGTGGGCAGCAGGCCATCAATGCGGTTCTGGTAGACACCGGCGATGAGCGGCATCTCCGAATCGAGGGCGGCCTCGTGCTCGACGATGCTCGCCAGAGTGACCGCCTGGTAGAAGTCCTTGCCGCTCTGCTGTGCCTGGGCGATCAGCGCGTACGACGGACTGTTCTGCCACGCGCCGAGGAGCAGCTCGATCATGCCCTCGGCGTCGATCGACGGGTCCACGCTGAATGCACCCGAGCCAAGGAAGCCCTCGAGGCTCCGACCCGCCGGAATGACGCTCAGCCACGGGAATTTCTGGCGCAGGCTGTCGGGCGGAGTGCTGGCCAGAATGTAGAACTGCTCGGGATCGAGGTTGTCGAGCGGCAGCGTCTGGAGATACGCGTCGATCTGCTCGATGCGCAAGCCCACACGGAGTACGACCGGGACACCATTGCCCAGCGGCGTGCCCGGGGCGACCAGCGCCGCGGCCACCTCGCGCGGCGTCATCGTCCGATTGAGCTGGTGCACCCCGGCCTCGAGCTTGTCGATCCCGCCGCCGGTCACGAGCAGCCACGTGAAAGCCACTTTGTCCGTGACCAACTCGCGCGCGACGAGGTCGTTGATGATGTCGCTCGAACTGGCACCGGTGGCGATGCTGAAGTCGACCACGGTGGGATCGGTGCCGGCGGGCGTGTCGGGCCGATCGCCAATCGTCGCGCCAACCGCGTCGGCAATGGGACCGATCCGCATCAGGTCGGGGTTGGCGTTGGCGAGTGAGCGCAGGATGTTGCCCGTTTGCGAGACCACGAGAGCGACCGCGACAAGCACGGCCGCGAGCACAAGGGCCCTGAAAATCCAACGCCGGCGCGACGTCCTCTTCTTCGGGCGGGTAGCGGCCCGCGCTTGCTGCGCGGCCACGCTGCGCTCAATCGTCGCTGCCAGGCGTTCATCGCGAGCTGGGTTGCGCTCTCGAAGACGGGGCTGGGTGCCGCGCCGTGGCTGGAAGCGATCGCTCACGACTGGCCGCGTGTGTCTGCGGCGGCGCGAGCATCGAGCTCGGCCTGGGCGATGCCGGCCGCGGCCAGGCGATCGATGCGCGACCGGTATGCGTTGCGCGCCGCCGGCGTTGGGGGTCCGCCGGAGCGGCCGCGGCCCTGCCGCCCGGCAATGGATTCGGCGCGTTCACTGGTGTGGCGCTCGTCGCGCCAGACCATTGGCAAGCCAACGGTGGTGGCGATGGACGCGGCCCACTCGCGGGTTAGCCGCGCCTGCTCGCCCTCGCTGCCATCGGCGTTGAGCGGCAAGCCCAGAACAAGTTCTGTGGCGTGCTGCTCGAGCGCCATTCGCGCCAGGGTGGTCGCGTCACGCGCGGCGTCAGCGCGGCGGATCGTGGTGAGCGGCTTGACCGAGCCGCTGTCGGTGTCGGCAATTGCGATGCCTATTCGGCGCTCGCCAACGTCGAGCGCGAGAAGCCGGCTCACGACCCTGCCGCGGGCGGCGTCACCGTCAGGCTGATGCGCGATACCTGGTCGGGCAGCCGATCGATGAAGTCCGGCCACATGACGATGTCGACTGTCCCGTATGCGCCCAGGATCGCTTTTGCCTCGGCCACCGTCTTGCCGCGGACCTGGCTGACGAGCGACTGCTGATCGGGCGCGGTGTAGGTCGGGACGGTCGCGTCGACCGCGTAGCTGATCAGGCCGTTGGCGACCTCGCCTGGGGCGTGGCTGAAGGTCGGCGCGCCCAGCTTCTGCTGCTGCGGGCCAAGGGCCGCGTCCAGTCGGGCGGCGGCGATCTGGTCGATCAGACTCTCATTAATGGCCAACACCTGTCCGGTGGCGTCGAGCGCCAAATCGAATGTCGGCGCGACGATGCCGACCAGCTGCGTGCTGTCCTGGTCGACCGTGGGTGCGTCGTGGGTCGCGGTCTGGGGATAGGCGGTCAGCCCGCGCGGTATGGCGTTCGGTTCCGCGATCGCCGTCGCCAGTGCGTGGGCCAACCGTCCGGTCAGCGCCGCCATCGCCGCGTCGTAGTCGGCCTGGGTGATGACCTTGGCTTCGTTGCGCTCGCCGCCTGAGGTTGGCGCTGGGTTATTGACGGACACAAGTTGGGTCGAGATCGACTTGGGTGCCAGGGTGATCGTGCCCTTGTCGACATTGCCGCTGGGACCGGAGCGTGCGGCCCGAACCGGCACATTGACCGTGCCCGGCGTCGAGGTTGCGAAGTCGGCGGTGGGTACAACGGCGGCTTCGGTCGTGATGAACACGACGTCGTCGACCGTCGCCACAAATGTGCCTAACGGAATGGTGACCTCGTTGACCGTGTTCTCACTCCGGAAGCGGACGACGCCCGTGGCCTTGGTTTCGCTGACCTGGACACCGGTCGCCTCGAACGTGTCGTTGACGTGGAGCGGCACGCTGATGGCCTGTGCCGGCACCGTCCCCGAGACTGGATCAACCACGGCGGTGCCCGGGTCGGCGACGACGGTGAACGTCTCGAGCGTCAGCGGCGCGGTGACGGGCACGAGCGAGATGGTGGCGGTGGGCAGGAAGAAGTAGGCGCCATAAGCGACGCCCGCAACCAGGACCGCGATCAGGCCAACGACGATGAGCGGCGCGACTGGGATTCGCCGGCCGCGGCGGCGGCGCGCATCGGTCCGATCCGCCGCGGGTAGAACCTGGGTGTCAGCCGAGTCCGGGTCCGTCGCCCTAACGCCGCCGCGTCCCTCGGCGAACGCCGCGTTGCGGACGCCGGCGGCGCGCCCTTCTATCCCGGGCGCCTCAACGACGGGCATGACGCGTGTGTCGAGTGACGGCGGATCCGACAGGCGGCTGGTTGACCAGAGTGGCGTTC
>JARXKQ010000157.1 GCA_030271555.1 Chloroflexota bacterium
TGCGAGCCGGAGCACTTCCGCAACGAGGTCCTGGGCTGGCTCAAGGATGGCCTGCGCGACTTCTCGATCAGCCGCGCCGGCGGGCAGTGGGGCATCCCGTTCCCTACTGATCCCGACCACCGCATCTACGTCTGGTTCGATGCGCTGACGAACTACATCACCGGTGCGGGCTTCCCCGATGACATGGCCTCATTCGAGCGGTGGTGGCCCGCTGACGTCCACATCATCGGCAAGAACATCACCCGCTTTCACTGCCTGTACTGGCCGGCGATGCTGATGAGCGCCGGGCTGCCGCTGCCCAAACAGGTCTTCGCTCACGGCTTCATGCTCGACAAGGGCGCCAAGATGAGCAAGACACAGGGCAACGTGCTGGACCCCGACGCGATGGCCGAGCTGATGAGTGTCGACGGCGTCCGCTACGCAGTGCTGCGCGAGGTCCCGTTCGACCGCGACGCGGACGTGTCGTACGACTCGTTTCTGCGCCGCTACAACGCTGATCTCGCGAATGACTTCGGCAACCTGCTCAACCGCACGCTGACCATGACCGGCCGCTTCATCGACGGCGAGCGACCGTCCCCGGCCGTTGCGGCAACTTCAGAGCTTGGCGCGGCCTGGGCGACGGCCTGGGCTGGCTACACCAAAGCCATGGACGCTTACCTGCTCAACCAGGCGCTCGAAGCGCTGTGGGATTTCGTCGGCCACGCCAACCGTTTCGTCGATGACGAGCAGCCGTGGGCGCTCAATAAGGCCGCCAAGGTGGGCGATGCGGAGGCGGCCGACCGACTGCGCAACACCCTGGGCGACCTGTTGGAGGCCTGCCGCGTAACGGCTCTCGCCGTGGCGCCATTCATGCCCGCGGCCGCGGCGCGCGTCATGGGTCAGCTGGGCCTCAGCTACGCGTATGAGGGCAACAGCAGCGGCGGTCCGTGGCTGGCTGACCTGGCCACATGGGGAGCGTCGGGGGAGGTCGGGAAGGTCGGTGCCCAGGAAATTCTCTTCCCGCGTGTCGAAATCGAGGCACCCGCTTCGTAGTAGTGGTGAAGGAGGTGCTTTAAATGGCACACGGACAAATGACCCACATCGAGATCCCGGCCGACGACCTGCCGCGCGCGCGGCGCTTCTACAGCGAGCTGCTGGGCTGGGAGATCAGCGACATGCCGGAGTTCGCGAACTACCCGCTCTTCAGCTTCGGCGAGATCAAGAGCGCCGGCGGCGCCCTGGGTCTGCGCGGCAAGACGGTCGGCAATCAGCTGCGCGTCTACTTTGACGTCGACTCGATCGACGCGGTCCTGCCCAACGTCAGCAAGCTGGGCGGCAAGGTGGTCGAGGCCAAGACCGAGATCCCGGGCATGGGTTGGTACGCGGTGATCGACGACACCGAGGGCAACCAGGTCGCGCTGTACCAGAGCATGCCGCGCCCGGCCATGTAGTTCGACCCAGCGCGCCATGATTGGCGCGTGAGGCTGATCGACTCGCACTGTCATCTCCAGGCGGGGGCATTTGCTGCTGACGCGGCCGATGTCCTCGCCTTTGCACGTTCGGCGGGTGTCGAGCGGGTCCTGGCGCCGGGCTACGATCTCGAGTCGTCCCTCGCGTCCATAGCGCTCGCGCGCGAACTGGGTGTCGACGCCTCTGTCGGGATCCATCCGCACGTCGCCGAAGGGTCGGAGGCGAACTGGTCGGAGATAGTCGGGCTCGCAGCCGATCCGCTAGTCGTAGCTATCGGAGAAGCCGGCCTGGATTACGACCGTGGGTTCTCACCACGAGAGGCTCAGCTCGCCAACCTGGAGCGTCATCTCGAGCTGGCAAAGGAGCTCAACAAGCCGGCAATCCTTCACTGCAGGTCGAAACCCGGCCAGCGCGACGCCCAAGATGACCTGATCCGGCTGCTAGACGAATACCGACCACCCGCCTTGCTGCATTCCTTCTCCGGACCCGTGGACTACGCCGAGCGCGTGCTCGAGATGGGCCTGGCGATTTCGTTCTCTGGACTCGTCTTTAGAAAAGGGGAGGAGCCGAGTGCCGCGGTGGCCCGGCTGACTCCGGCCGATCGGCTGCTGGTCGAGACAGACTCGCCCTACCTATCGCCGCCTGGCGCACCGCGGCGGCGCAACGAGCCGCGCTACGTCGAGATCACCGCGCGTTGGCTGGCGGGGCAGCGCAGCGAGGACCCAAACGAACTCAGCGACCAACTAGTCGCCAACTACGATCGCGTGTTCCTGAAGTGATGACTGCTCGCGGAACCGTCCTCGCAATGATCGGTTTCGCGGCTTTGCTTGTCGCCTGCCAGGGACCCTCAACTGCTGCCCTGTGGCGCTTCGATCCGGATTTCGGGATAACGCCCGATTCGACGGCCATCCATTTGCAAGTAATGGAGACCGTGTGCGCGAGCGGTGGAAGCCCCGAAGGTCGGATCCTCCCGCCGATCGTGACTTACGACAGCAATTACGTGGGGATTGCCATTCGGATTCTGCGTCGCAATGGCGATCAAAACTGTCCCTCGAATCCGAGCTATCCCTACGTCGTCAATCTCACTCAGCCAGTGGGGGCTCGACAGGTGGTGAACGACGGGAGCCCTAGTTCTCCCGAGTTCCCGAGCCCCACCCGGCAATAGGTTCGGTCGCGGGCCTACCCACCTACCCACGCGGAAGAGTCGGCCTCGAGTCGTGCCCGGAACAGCTCGCGCTCGTCCGTGCGCAGCTCGTAATTCCAGACGGTGCCGTCCGCCCAGCCGCGGCCAACGACCTTGGCGCCGGCCTCCGCGGAGAAGAGGAACTCGGCTCGGTAGCGCCGCGGCACCGGCAGGCCGTGCCGGATGCGATCCAGGCCCAGGAACTGCTCGTCCATGTAGTCGAGATAAGCGGCATTGTTGACGTGCGCCATGGGGTCGAGCTCGCTCCGGCGCGGGCGGAACTCGCGCGGGCTGGCCTCCGCGGGGACAGTCGGTGGCTCCATCCTCATGGGCGTGAACTCGCCGAAAGCCGCCTCCGATCCGAACACGTCGAGGATCTCCTGCGGTGGTCGAACCGGCCGACCATTCGCGTTGAGCAGGACCCAATCGGTGATGGCCACGCCCACCAGCTCACCCTGACCCGGCCGGAACTCGCTCCGCCGCCGAGCCCAGACGCGGCGGAAGCCGATCACTTCAGTGGAGACCTCCACCGAGTTCCCGTATTCGACGTTCTGAAGGACGTCCAGCTCGATCGCACGTACCAGCCAGGTCAGGCCGCGGGCGCTGTACCACTCGCGACCGAAACCGGCGCTCTCCGAGTGAATCCAGGCCAGGTCCTGCGCAAAACGGAGGAAGCCGGCCGCGCGGAGCTGACCGTCCGGGCCCGCCTCGTCGAAGCGAACCCGGTACGGCCGCTCCAAGCGCTTCTCGAACACGTTCAAACCTTCTCGATGAAGGCCTCGATCGCGCCGGCGATCTCCTGCCAGCCGTCCTGGGCGATCAGCCAGTGCGTGCGACCCTCGAACTCGCGGTATTGCACGGGCGCGCCGGCCTTGGCGTACTTGCGGACCGTCCGCTTGACCAGCTTCGCGGGCACGATGTGGTCGGCCTGACCCCCGATGATCAGCAATGGCGGCCGGCCGGCATTCTTGAAGTTCACCTTCGCCGGGCTGCCCGGGCTGAAAGGCGCGAGCGCGGCCTGGAAGAAGATCCGCCCCGTTTCGGGCGTCACCTGCGTGTTGTACGCGGCGCGTGCGTCGGCATCAGAAAGTGTGTGGACGAACGCGTATTGGAAGTTTGCGAACTTCCAGTGGACGACGCGGCGCCAGCCGAGCGGCGTGATCAGCACTCCCAACAGGGAGCGGTAGGCGCTCGGCTCGAACGAGAAGACGCCTTTGGGCGGTGCGGGGTCGATTGCGACCCCTATGGCGCCCAGCCCGCGATCGAGCAGGATCTGCGTGAAGAGGCCGCCGAACGAGTGCCCGATCAAGATGGGCGGCTCATCAAGGCCGCGGATCACCTTCTCGTAGCTGGCGACGATCTCCGCGATACCCAGTCCCTTGAGCGCCGAAGGATCCTGGCGGATCTCTTCGACAGTTCGGTCCTTTCCAGGCCACGCGGGTGCGAGGCACTCGTAGCCCTTGGCCTCGAACCAGCCGCGCATCTGGTCCCAGCAGCGCGGCGTGACCCACGCACCGTGCAGGAACACGATCTGCCTGGTCATTTTGCTGCCTCTTTGGCGCGCAGAAACTCGACGACGCGCGGATCGATCCAGCCGCGTGCCGCGGCGCGCGCCTCGAGGTTCTCGATCGACATCCACTCATCGAGCGCGCCGATCCACGAAGCGTCCCAGCTGGCCGGCAGGTCGCGCGGCTCGGGGGCGACGCTGGTCTGCGCAT
>JARXKQ010000158.1 GCA_030271555.1 Chloroflexota bacterium
GACGGACCAACCGGCGGGCGCACTCGTGACGGCGATGTCGACGCGCTCGGGTGTGTCAGTAGTGACAACGATGGGGAACCTGACCGTAGAACCGGGATCGGCAGTGATGGCCGGGTAGTTGGTGGTCAGGGAAAGCGGGCCATCAGCCAGCGCCACCGGCGCCAGTGTCAGCCCGAGCAGCAGTGCGACAGCACCTGCCCGCAGGACGCGCATCTTCAGCAGACTCCTCATGCGTTTATTGCTTGGCGAATCTCGCCGGACAGCGGCCGGCAGGCCGGGCGACGTCTCTCTCCTCCTCGTCAGCTCGCAGCCGCTCGCCGGTCAATTGTCGCGCAGCGGCGCGTTTTTGGTCGAGCGAGCATCCGGTGGCTTTTTCTAAACCGATTTCCCGGTTTTCACAGCCCGTTCACAGCATGCCCGTTTGCTCCGAGCTGGTCTGCCGCTCAGCGGGCTATCCGTCCGCTGGTTTGGCGGCCGGCAGCTGGTCTGCCGCTCAGCGGGCTATCCGTCCGCGATTCCCCGCGCCGGCCCACTTTTCACTCCCCATGGGCAACACCTGGGGGACATCTCTGCCGACCGGCGGCACGAAATCGCCGATAGGCGAACGTGAGGCACTGTCCCTGGTCGGAGCGTGGACCGTTGACCCGCCCAGCGGCAGACGCAGGTAAGCCCGCGGTAAGTCGGCGTTCGGATACTCCGGGAGATGCCCACCCGGCAAACGCGACGACTGCGCGGCGAGCGCCGCGGCAGGATGCTCGTTGCACGGGCAGTCCGTGAGCTGCAGATCGCTCGTGAAGACACCAACGTCAGCCTGGCGCGACTGGCCTCGGAAACTGGATCGTCGGAATCGGCCTTGTCGAGGTTCGAAAGACTGGAACTCGAAGATGTCGGCGTCGTTCGACTGAGCGAAATCGCATCTGCGCTCGGGTACGAGATATCGCTGGGAATCCATCCGGTGGGCGATCCGTTGCGGGATAGGGCGCAACTGGCGATCGGTCGGCGGTTTGACCCGCTGATGGGGCCGGCTTGGAAAATACTGAACGAGGTCCTGCTACGGGAGCCGGGTGATCGGAGGTCGTGGGACAAGGTCGTCCAGTTGGTCGAGTCGGAACCGCCGTATGCAATTGGGGTAGATATCGAATCGCGCATCCGCGACGTGCAGGCGCTGGTCCGCCGCACGCGGGAGCGAGAAACCGACCACCGCGTCGAGCACATCCTGCTCGTGCTCGCTGACAGCGTCACGAACCGGCGACTCGTTGGAGAGTTAGTCGAAAACCTAGGCGATGCCTACCGAACGCCGATGCGCGAGCTGCGGAAAGACCTTAGACGGGGAGTGCGGTTGCCCGGATCAGGCGTGCTTCTCGTGTGACGCGCGGCGCTGGCCGGGCGGACCCGGCGCTAGTTGCCCTTGGCGAGGGTTTGAGCCAGCTCGACCATGGTCCGCACGGCAGCGCCCTGCGGGCCCTTGGGCGAGAACGGGCGGTCCTCCTCGTACCAGGCGGTGCTGGCGATGTCGAGGTGCGCCCACTGGGTCTCCGGCTCAACCGCGGCATCAATGAACGCGGCGCCCAGGATCGTGCCGCCCAGGCGGCTACCCGAGCTGTTGCGCAGGTCCGCGACTTCGCTCTTCATCTCCTCGCGGTGCTCGTCGGCGAGTGGCAGCTGCCACATCCGCTCGCCGCTCCGCTCAGCGGCGCCCAGAACCTCATCAATGAAGCTCTGCGGCCGGCCCAGGACACCGGTGTACAACCGGCCGAGCGCGATGCGGACGGCGCCGGTGAGCGTCGCCACGTCGACGACGCGCTTGGCCCCCTCGCGCTGCGCGTAGGTAATGCCGTCGATCAGCACGAGGCGGCCCTCGGCATCGGTGTTGGTCACCTCGACGGTCTTACCGCTCATGCTCGTGACTACGTCGCCCGGCTTGGTGGCGTGGCCACCGGGCAGGTTCTCAGTGCACATCGCGACCGCGATCACGTTGAGCGCCAGGTTCATGCGCGACACGACCGAGGCCGCTGCCAGCACTGATGCCGCGCCGCTCATGTCGTACTTCATCATGTGCATGTCCTCGGCCGGCTTGATCGAGATGCCGCCCGAGTCGAACGTGATGCCCTTGCCGACGAACGCGATGTCGTAGCCGTCGCCGGCGCGACCCTGGTGACGCAGGACCACGACCTGCGCCTGCTCGTCGCTGCCGCGCGCCACGGACAGGAAGCTGCCCATGCCAAGCGCACGCGCCTCTTCCTCGCCCAACACCTCGACCTTGAGGTTGGTAGTGGACGCCATCTCGCGCGTCGCCATGGCCATGTGCGTGGGGGTCATGAGGTTGGCCGGTTCGTTGGAGATGCCGCGCGCCCAGTTGACCGCCTCGCCCACGATCGTGCCGCGGTTGATTGCCGCGTCAAAGTCACTCGCGTCACCGGCGCTGACCAGCAGCACTTCGTCGAGCGGCGGCAGGCGGCGATCCTTTTCGTCGGTGCGGTGGCTCTCCGGCCGCCACATCGCGTAGATGACACCCTCGACCGCGCTCTGCATGGCCTCCTGCGGATCGATCGCGTTCGACTCGAGGACGATCGCGATGCGCGCGGCGGTCGACTGCCACAGCTCGCGTACACCGGCGCTGGCGAATTGCCACGCCCGGGCGACATCCATCTCTGCGCGCTTGCCGGCGTTGACGACGATGAGCCGGGTCGAGCCGTCACCGTTGCTCTGCAGGTGAGTGATCGGCGCGAAAAGCTTGGTGTCGCCGTGCTCCTTGGCGACCCAAACGGCGGTGCCACGCAGGTCGGCGGGCGTATTGCTGGCCGCGTCGCCTTCCTTGAAGACAGGCACGATCAATGCGTCGAGGTGCTCGCCCTCGAGACTGGAAACCACGCGGAAGTGCAAGGCCGGTCGTCCTCCCTCGTGAAATGGGTGCGAGAGTCAAGAGTATTAGAGTGCGCGCCACCATGCCGCGACGCGTCTATTCCTTCGACCGACCCGACCGCTTCATTGCCGGCGCCGTGGGCGTGCCCGGCCAGCGGACGTTCTTCATCCAGGCCAGCAAGGGCGCCCAACAGATCTCGGTTGCCCTCGAGAAGACGCAAGTGGCGGTGCTGGCAGAACGTCTCGCCGCGTTGCTGCTCGCCTTGAAGGAGGGCGGCGTGACGATCGGCGATGAGCTGCCCGGGCCGGCGCCCAAGCTGGCCGAGCCGGTCGTCGAGCAGTTCCGCGTGGGCACGATGAGCCTGGGCTGGGACGGCGAGGCGGGCCGGGTCGTGATCGAGGCGCGCGAGATCGGCGAGGCCAACGACGACGAGGAGGACTTCGAGTCCGACGAGGAGTCCGATCTGGAGGAGGCCGAGGGCGCTGTTGCCGAGGCAGCCGATGAGACCGAGGAGCTGCGTTCCCTGGCGGCCGACGCGGACGATCCGCGAGACGTCGTCCGGGTTGAGCTCGAGCCGCAGGCCGCGCTGCGTTTCGCGAGTGGCGCGCTCGAGGTGGTCCGCGCCGGCCGGCCGCCCTGCCCGCTGTGCGGCGAGCCGCTTGAGCCCATTGGCCACTTCTGCGTGCGGCGCAACGGACATACCAAAGAGCTAGTCAACTAGTCGCGCTGGGCTTGGCGCTGGAACCCTCCGAGGAGCTCGACTTTCCGCCATCGACGGCCGAGCCCGCATCGCTCGAGCTGCTGGCGACAGGCGAGCTGACGATCCTGGGCCGCCTGACCGAAGCCACCAACGCGTCGTTCCTGTGCCGCGTCACCGCGGACGCGCCCTTTGATCCTGACGAGTGGCCCGACGACGAGCCGCCACCCGGGCCGCTGTGCGTCTACAAGCCCACGCAGGGCGAGCGCCCGCTGTACGACTTTCCCGACGGCACGCTGGCGCGGCGCGAGGTGGCGGCGTACCTGTTGTCGGAAGCGACGGGCTGGTCGATCGTGCCGCCAACCGTGATGCGCGACGGTCCGTTCGGCGAGGGCGCCGTCCAGTCATGGATGGATACGGATCCGAATGTCGACATGGTCGAGCTGGTAGTCGGGGCCGATCCGCGCCTGCGGCCCATGTGCGTCTTCGACCTGCTTGCGAACAACGCCGACCGCAAGGGCGGGCACATCCTGCCGCTGCTCGACGGGACCTTGCGCGGCGTCGACCACGGCATCTGCTTCGCGGTCGAGCCGAAGCTGCGCACGGTCCTGTGGCAGTGGCGTGGCGATGAGCTGAGCGAGGACGAGCTCTATGTCGTGCGCCGCGTCGTGGCCGCGCTGGACGGTGATCTTGGAGCGGCGCTCAGCGAGCTGCTCACGCGGCCCGAGGTCCGCGCCACGGCCCGCCGCGCGGCCGCGCTCTTGAGGTCGGGCCGCTTCC
>JARXKQ010000159.1 GCA_030271555.1 Chloroflexota bacterium
ATGTGGCGCTCTGGCGGCGAAGGTCTCCGACTTCCCGCATGCTGCCGACCATCCGCCCAGGTGCGGTCGCTCCGGCAAGGCCCAATCGGGCGGTCAGCTCCGGCTCCTCGTCCGGACGCAGGAACAGGTCGACCTGCGGGTAGCGGCGCTTGAGGCTGGGCGCGTTGTCGGTCCGGACGGAACAGCCGGTGAGCACCACGCGCAACGCCGGATTGGCACGGCGCAGGTTGGCGAGGTGACCCATCCGGCCGATCACCTTCTGCTCGGCGGCCTCACGAATCGCGCACGAGTTGATCACGATCAGGTCAGCCGACTCGAGGTCGGGTGTCTCCGCACAGCCGGCTGCGGCCAGCGCGCCGGCCATCTCCTCGCTGTCGGAGTGGTTCATCTGGCAGCCCAGCGTCCAGACGTGGAAGCGTGGCATGACGACGTCGTCGGTCACGAACTCGGCCAGCTCTGGCGCCGGCGCGGGTACCTCGTGCGTGCCGCTGGGACGGCCCGCGGGCACAAGATCGAGCACCGGCAGCGCGCGCGTGGTCACGCCGCAGGCACCCCGTTCGCGGTGAGAGCAGCCAGCAGCCGCTCGCCCGCCTCGCGCGGCACAAAGGTCGTCGTAGTTGCTTCCACGTACGACATCGTGTCACCGTGGTAGTCGCTGCCGCCAGTCGCCAGCAGGCCCAGCCGCGTGGCGAGCTCTGCCATCTGGGCGATGGTCTCCGGCAGGAACCGCCGGTAGTACACCTCGAGACCGCGCACGCCCCATTCCATGAGCAGCTTGATGAGCGTCGGTTGCTCGGGCGCGGCCGGGTAATGCGCGAGCACCGGGATGCCGCCCGCCGCGAGGATGGCGTCGATCGCCTCACGCGAGCGCATGCCCTGGCGCGGTACGTACGCCGGCCCGTTGCGATCGATCCACTCGTCGAAGGCATGCTGCACGGTATCGACGTGACCCGCCGCGACCATCGCCCGCGCGACGTGCGGCCGGCCCACGGCCTCGTCACTGGCAAGCGCCGGCGCGATCTGATCGTCAATTGGCACGCCCAGCTCACGCAGTCGCTCGATCATCAGCAGGAGCCGCGTCTGGCGCGCGTTGCGCTGTCCGTCGAGCTTGGCCTCGAAAGCGCCGTCGTCGGCATCGACGCCGAAGCCCAGGATGTGCAGCTCACCCTCTTCGAGCTCGATGCCGAGGTCAATCAGGGTGCGGTCGGCGACGCTGTTGATCTCCGTCGCCGCGATGAGTCGCGGCCCCAGTGGGAGTGCTCCGATGGCGATCTGGTCGCGCAACAAGCGGTAGCCGGCGAGCGTGTCGTGGTCGGCCAGCGCAGCGATCTCCAGGCCCACCTGGGTCATCTGCCGGTACAGCTCGGCCGGTGGCAGCACTCCGTCGGATCGGTCGGAATGGGAGTGCAGGTCGACATGATTGGGCGGCCAGCCCGCGACCGGAGTCGGCTCCTGGAAGCGGCTCTGGACCTCCGGGCTCACTCCTCGATCACTTGCTGGATGCGCTCGATCGCGGTTGCCCGGCCGGTGGCCGCGTCGATGTCGATCTGGATCGCGTTGAACAGGATGGGGCCACTGCCCACTTCAAAGCGCGTCGGCAGCGCGTTGATGAAGCGCGGCAGGACTGTCGCAGGCTCGAAGCCGATGACACTGTTGAGCGGCCCGGTCATGCCTATGTCGCTCACGTAGCCGGTGCCCTTGGGCAGGATGCGCGCGTCCGCTGTGGCGACATGGGTGTGGGTGCCGCAGACCGCGCTGACGCGGCCGTCGAGGTAGATTCCAAACGCGTTCTTCTCGCTCGTCAGCTCGCAGTGGAAGTCGACGACGCGCGCCGGCGGCAGCTCTGCCGCGCCCTGGTCGAGCAGCGTGTCGAGCATCGTGAACGGGTTCTCGATCTGGGCCATGTACGTCCGACCCTGGGCGTTGATGACCGCGACCTCGGTGCCGTCGTTGGCGTGGAAGATGCCCCACCCACGGCCGGGCACGCCCTGCTCGCCGTAGTTGATCGGCCGCAGGATGCGCTCATCACGGTCCAGCTCGGGGTAGATCTCGCGCTTGTCCCAGATGTGGTTGCCGCTCGTGATCACGTCGACGCCGGCATCGAACAGCGTGGCGGCGGTTGACGGCGTCAGGCCCATGCCGCCGGCCATGTTCTCGCCGTTGGCCGTGACGAGGTTGATCTCGCGCTCGTCGCGCAGCCCGGCGAGCAGCCGTTCCACTGCAACGCGGCCGGGCTTGCCGATCACGTCGCCGATCATCAGCACGCGCACGGTCATGATTCAACACCCCAGCCGGGGTCGAAGCGACGCAGCTTTGCTCGGAAGATATCGATCCTGGCGTCGAGCTGTCTCTCTCGCTGGCTCGCGTCAAACGGTGGGTGAGCCTCGCCGTGCTTCGTACCAAGTCGTCGCATCTGCGCGTCGAGCCACTCGAACCAGCGGTAGAAGGTCGGGTCGGAAGATCCTGCCCGGTCTGCCTTGATGTACGGCTCCAGCAGACCCCAGTAGAACTCGACTACCTGCCAGGAACCGTCGCTCCATAGCGTCTCTGGGTCGAAGTGGCCCTGCGCTGAAAGGTAGCCGATGCGCTGAAAGAAATCGGCCACCTCATCCGTGTCGACCGGTAGGCCAGCCGACGGATCGCGACCTTTCAGCGCCAGCATCAGCGCCAGCTTGGAGCGAATCATGGTCGGCGACTCAAACTCCTGCCACATCTCGGTTTCTTGCTCGTATACGGAAGCCGAGCGCTGGGTTCGCAGCTGGCGAAAGATCGCCAGGCCGGTCACAGCCAGGGCGATGAACTGAGCCATGACCCAGAACCATTCCGAGCCCGGCCCGATGAGGACCAGGTCGTCGGCGGCGATCATCAGCTGACCACCGCTATTTCGCGTACTCCACGGCGCGCGTCTCGCGGATGACGGTCACCTTGATCTGGCCGGGATAGGTCAGCGACTCCTCGATCTTGTGGACGATGTCGCGCGCCAGGCGCATCGAGGCGAGATCGTCGATCTCCTCCGGGCGGACGAGGATGCGCACCTCGCGTCCCGCTTGGACCGCGAACGACTTCTCGACGCCCTCGAACGAGTTGGCGATCGCCTGCAGCTCCTCGAGCCGCTTGAGGTAGGTCTCGGAAGATTCGCCACGGGCACCCGGACGCGACGCGCTGATGGCGTCGGCGATCTGGACGATTGGCGCCTCGACGCAGGCGTACTCGACTTCCTGGTGGTGGGCGGCGATGGCGTTGATCACCTTCATCGGCAGGTTGTGGCGCTGGGCAATCTGCGCCCCGATCTGGGCGTGCGGACCCTCGACCTCGTGGTCGACCGCCTTGCCGATGTCGTGCAACAGACCGCCCAGCTTGGCGATCTGGTTGTCGGCACCGGTTTCCTGGGCGATCACGGCGGCCAGACGGGCGGTCTCGATCGAGTGCTGGAGCACGTTCTGGCCGTATGACGTGCGGAACTTGAGCCGGCCGAGCAGTTTGATGATCTCCGGCGGGAGCCCGGGTACGCCAACGTCGTACGCGGCCGCCTCACCGGCCTGGCGCATGACGAGCTCGACCTCTGCCTTAGCCTTGGCCGCGACCTCCTCGATCCGACCCGGGTGGATGCGCCCGTCCTGGATGAGCTTGGTCAGGGCGATCCGCGCGATCTCGCGCCGGACCGGGTCGAAGCCGGAAATGAGCACGGTCTCCGGTGTGTCGTCGATGATCAGATCGATACCCGTCGCCTGCTCCAGCGCCCGGATGTTGCGCCCCTCGCGGCCGATGATGCGGCCCTTCATCTCATCGTTGGGCAGGTGCACGGTCGTGACCGTCATCTCCGCCGTGTGGTCGACCATGACTCGCTGGATCGCCGTCACGAGGACGTCGCGCGCCTTGTCGTCGGCCTCTTCCTTGGCCCTGCGCTCGATACTCCGGGCGAGCCGCACGGCGTCGTGCTCGGCATCGGCGCGGACCTGCTCCAGCAGCACCTGCTTGGCGTCGTCCTGCGACATCTGGCTGACCTTCTCGAGCGCGGCGATCTGCTCATCGCGCGCGCGGGCCAACTCCTCCTTGGTCTGGTCGAGCTCCTTCTCACGACCGATCAGCTTGCGATCGCGCTCCTCGAGCATGTCGGCCCGCTGGTCAAGCTGCTCGTCGCGCTGCAGGAGGCGGCGTTCGAGATTGGACAGCTCGCCGCGGCGGGCGCGGGCGTCCTCCTCGCTCTCACGTGCCAGCCGGACCTGCTCGTCCTTGGCCTGGAGGATCAGCTCCTTCTGCTGCGCACGCGCTTCGGCCAGGATGCGCGCCGACTTGTCCTGCGCGGTGCGC
>JARXKQ010000160.1 GCA_030271555.1 Chloroflexota bacterium
CATGGAGAAGTTCTCAGTCTCGCGCCTGATCGGTGCCCCGCCGGGCTACGTGGGCTACGACGAGGGCGGGCAATTGACGGAGGCGGTGCGGCGCCGGCCGTACCAGGTCGTGCTGCTCGATGAGATCGAGAAGGCGCACCCCGATGTCTTCAACGTCCTGCTGCAGGTGCTCGACGACGGCCGCCTGACCGACGGCCAGGGCCGCACGGTCGACTTCAAGAACGCGGTCATCGTCATGACCAGCAACGTCGGCAGCCAGTTCATCACCGGCTTCGCCGGCAAGCGCGACGAAGACTCGTACGAGCAGATGAAGAAGCAGGTGACCGAAACGCTGCGCCAGGTGTTCCGGCCGGAGTTCCTGAACCGGATCGACGAGATCATCGTGTTCCACGCTCTGACCGAGGACGACCTCGCGCACATCGTCGAGCTGCTGCTGGGCGACCTGACCAAGCGGCTGGCCGACCACGACCTGACCCTAGATGTGACGCCCACCGCACGCCAGCTCATCGCGGCAGAGGGCTTCGATCCCGCTTATGGCGCGCGGCCGCTGAAGCGCTCGATCCAGCGGCTCGTCGAGAACCCGCTGGCACGGGCGCTGCTCGAGGGCAAGTTCAAGCCGGCCTCGACCATCAAGGTCGACGCCGACGCGGGGAGCGGCACGCTGCTCTTCACGTCGGGCGGCGAGACAGTGGTCGCGAACGCCGCCGATGAGCGACGCGATGTGCGCCGCGCGGCCGAGCGCGCGAGTGAGCCTGAGGCCACGCCCGCGGGCTCCGCCAAGGAGCGCCTGAACTAGTCGGTCAGGTCGATCGCTACTCGGTCAGGTCAATGGCGACGGGCAACGAGTTGCGCGCCCATTGATTGAGCGCGCGGCCTTCAGTCCAGCCGTAGTACTTGGCCGCCAGCAGTCGGCGCGCCAGCTGTTCTTCGGGCTCACCCTCGATCCAGCGCGCGGCGCCCTTGAGCCACAGCTTGCCGAAGCGCATGCGCACGCTGCCGTCGCGGCGGACGTTACGCGTCCAGTCGGCCTGGTCGCGGCCCCCGGCAAGCATGTACACGCGGCGCCGGATGGGGTCGGCCGCGAACCAGATCTCGACCACGTGGGGCCGCCCCGTTACCCGGCCGATGGTCTCCAGGTCGCACACCCGCAGCTGGGCGAGCGACTCATCCAGCGTCATTTGCCAATCCTGTAGCGTGACGCCTCATGCGTGCAGAGCCATTCCGCTCAATTGTGGTCACGCCGCCTGCGGATGACCCGGGTGAGCCGCGGCTGATCGAATTGATCCGCGCCGAGATCGACGCGAGCGGCCCCATCACCTTCGCGCGCTTCATCGAGCGCGCGCTGTACGAGCCCGGCCTGGGCTACTACGCCACCAGCGCCGAGCGAATGACGCGCGCCGGCGATTTCGTGACCGCGCCGGAGCTGCACCCGATCTTTGGCCAGACGGTTGCCCGCCAGATCGACGAGATGCGCCAGCGCCTGGGCAGCCCGGCTGATTTCACGGTCCGCGAATACGGCGCCGGACGCCGAACCCTGGGCAAGGCACTGCCCGCGGGCATGCCGTATGAGCCCGTCGAATTCGACTCCGCGCGCCCACGGACCTCGTTCCCCGGCGTCGTGCTCGCCAACGAATTCCTCGATGCGTTGCCGGTCCATCGGGTGGTTGGGCGGAGCGCTGGGCTAAGGGAACTCCGAGTCGGCTGGTCGGACGGAAGGTTCGTGGAGGTTGAGGCCGACCTGTCGGACGACAGGCTGGCGACGTGGTTCGAGTCACGCCATATCCGCGTCGCGGACGGCAACGTTGCCGACGTGAACCTACAGATGCTCGACTGGCTCCAACAGGTTGGCCACGATCTCGCGCGCGGCTACGCACTGATCCTCGACTACGGCAAGCCGGCCGAGCTGCTCTATGGCCCGGAACGGCCAACCAGCACGTTGCGCGCTTTCCGCGGGCAGCACGTGTCGAGCAACGTCCTCGGCGGCGTGGGCCACCAGGACCTGACGGCGGACGTCGATCTCGACGCACTCGCTGACGGGGCGGTCGCCGCTGGGTTTGATGTGCTTGGCCGCGTCACCCAGGCCCAGTTCCTGCTCAACGCCGGATTGGACGAGCTTTACGCGGCAGCGCGGGCACAGGCTGATAACGATTGGGACCGGGCGCTCAACCTGCGCGCGGCGGTGCGGAGGTTGCTCGACTCGTCCGGGCTGGGCGCCTACGCCGTGGTGATCCTGGGCAAGGGCGTGGACGCTGAACCGCCGTTGAGTGGCCTGGTGAAGCGTGCGGTTTGACAAGGCGCGCGCACTGTTGACGCCGGTGCCGGAGCACCTGCCGCCCCCGCCACAAGAGCTGATGCCAGAGGTCCTCGCCGATCCAGAGGGCGTGCCCGGCCGCGCCCCGCGCTTCCCAGATGGTCCGCGGCGCGACGCGGCCGTGCTGATCCTGATCTACGCCGATTCCAGCGGCGACGCGCAGCTCGTCCTCACTGAGCGTTCGCCCGGCGGTCATCGCCACGCGGGGCAAATCAGCCTGCCCGGCGGCGCCATTGACGCATCAGACCCCTCACCGGTCGCGGCCGCACTCCGGGAGGCAACCGAAGAGGTCGGCCTTGACCCCGTCCAGGCGGGTGTGACCGTTGTCGGCGTGCTGCCGCTGGCCGACGTGCGGGTCAGCGGGTTCATGGTCGCGCCGGTCGTCGCTTTCGCTGAGCGCGAACCCGACCTGACGCCGGACGGCTATGAAGTGGCGAGTGTTTTCGCCGCGCCGCTCGCCGCGTTCGTGCAAGGTGCGCCCATCGAGATCGTCACCGACGTGCGCGAGGGCTACACGCTTCGCTATGGTGCGTACCGCGTGGGCGATCGCCTCGTGTGGGGCGCGACAGCGATGATGCTCGGGCGCTTGGGGGCATTTCTCGGGCAGTAGGCCCAGCAGTCCGCGGGAGGCGTTTGATGGCCGAGTTCGACATGAGCCTGGTGCAGCGCGGCGCGCGGCTGCGCCACAGCCCGTACTACGAGGCGACGCAGAGCTACTCACCGCAGGGCTTCACGGTATACAACCACATGCTCTTCCCAATCCGCTTCGAGTCATTCGAAGAGGAGTTCGAGACGCTGCTCAACGGCGTCACGGTGTGGGATGTGGCGGTGGAGCGCTGCCTGGAAATAGGCGGTCCGGACGGCGCGAAGTTCGCCCAACTCCTAACGCCCAGAGATCTGAGCAAGTGCGCCGTCGGCCAGGCGAAATACGTGCTCATCTGCGACGGCGACGGCGGCATCATCAACGACCCGGTCATGACCCGGATGGACGAGAACACGTTCTGGTTCGCGCTCGCTTCGTCGGACGCGCTGCTGTTCGCCCGCGGCCTGCGCCACGCTTACCCCGATCTCGACGTGACCATCCGCGAGGTCGACGTCGCGCCCATGCAGATCCAGGGCCCCAAGTCGAAGGATCTGATGCACGACCTGCTGGGCGGCATGGTCGACGAGATGAAGTACTACTTCTGGACCAGGGCCGAGGTGAAGGGCATCCCGGTCGTGGTCACCCGCACGGGCTGGACGTCGGAAGTCGGCTACGAGATCTACCTGCTCGACCGAACCAAGGGCACGCAGCTCTGGCAGGCAGTCATGGATGCCGGCAAGCCCTACGGCGTGAAGCCGACAGGGCCGTCCGACATCCGGCGGATCGAAGGCGCGATCTTCAACTGGGGCGCCGACATGAACTACGACAACAACCCGCTCGAGATGGGCCTGGAGCGGCTGATCCAGTGGGAGCTGCCCGATTCGGCGGCCATCTCACTTGCCGGGCTGCGGCGCATCAAGGCCGAAGGCGTGAAGCGCCGGATCGTTGGTATAGAGATCGACGGCGCGCCCTTCCCGGCACTCAACTTCAACAAGTGGGAGGCCTTCCGCACCGACGGCAGCGCGGCCGTTGGCCAGGTCACATCTGCGATCTACTCGCCGCGCCTCGCGAAGAACATCGGCTTCTGCTGGGTGCCGGTCGATCTCGCGGCGCCGGGCTCCACGTTGCGCGTCGCGACTGAGTGGGGCGACCGCAACGCGAACGTCGTGCCGATGCCCTTCGTCGACCCGGAGAAGCGGATACCGGTGGGCTAGACTCCTTCGCACGCCCCTGGAGCACGTTCGCATGCTGACGTTCAGGCGATCGGACCTTTCGGCCCCCTTAGTCGCCTTGGTGGGTCTGGCGCTCGTCCTCTTGGCCTGCGGTGGGTCTGGCTCTTCGACTGCCGGCGGCAACGTTCACCTGAGCGTCTCCAAGGCCTTCGACAACCG
>JARXKQ010000161.1 GCA_030271555.1 Chloroflexota bacterium
CGATTGCCGCGTCAGGCGATCTGGCCGATTACCACCTTCTGTATTCGACGCGCGGCGAGCTCCTGCGCCGGCTGGGTCGGCTCGAGGACGCCCGCGTCGCGCTCGCGCGCGCCCGCGAACTCGCCACTAACGACGTCGATCGCCGCTACCTCGACCGCCGCCTGCGCGAGCTGGCTTCGTAACTCGTTACCATTCAGTAACGAATATGAACGCCAGAACCGCCATTGTTGAGCACCGCGCCGCAGGTGCTCCGGGCGACGTCTCCAGAGTGGAGGCCGTGCGGCGCCGTTTTGCGCATGCGTGGGGGGCGATGGGCGGGTCGTGGGGAGTAACGCCGTCAACCGCTGCGGTGCAGGGTTACCTATTGGTGCACGGCGGACCGGTCACTGACCGCGAGTTGCAGGACGCGCTGGGCCTCTCGCATCGCGCCATACGGGTGGCGCTCGAGGATGGCGTCGAATGGGGCGTCATCCGCCAGGCTGACGAGCCACGGCGCACCGGCCAGCGCGGACCGGCTGGACGTGCCTGGCTGGCGCTCGACGATCACTGGGAGTGGTTCCGGCGCGTCATCGCGGCGCGCAAGGAACGCGAGGGCGATCCGGTTATCGCCATCCTGGAGCAATGCCTCGTCGATGCCGGCAAGGCGGGCAACGACGTAGAGGCACAGGACCTGCAGGCGCGGGCCACGTCCCTTCTCGCGTTCGTGCGCGAGTTCGACCACGCCTTGTCAGCCGTGGTTCGCGCGCGTACAGACGTGCTGCGCAAGCTCTTCGCGGCCCTGGCCGATCAGAAACCGGCCGACCTCGATCGCTTCCTCGCGGTCCTGGCTGATGTTCCGGAAAAGGAATTGAGCGAAGCGCTGACCACTATGTCGCAGATGTCGCCGACGAATCTCGGCCGGCTTCTCGGACTGGCCGGAAAGCCCGGAGTCGCACGGCTTCTGGGAGCGCGATAGTGCTAGGCTGAGGACACGGCGATGGTGTCCGCCGAGGCGCTACGCGCCTGAACCGCCCGACCGGGCTGATGGCCCCTGACAAACCAGAGTCAGGGGCCTTCGTGTACCCCGGAAAGGCAGTAATCTCGATGCCGTTCGACAACGCTTACCTGATCGCCGCGGCATGGATCGGGCTCGCGCTTCTCGCGTCATTGATCTCGATTCGCCTGGGCATCAGCGTGGCTCTGATCGAAATCCTTATAGGCGTTCTCGCGGGCAACTTCAGCGGCCTGCAGAGCAATGTCTGGATAGACTTCCTGGCTGCGTTCGGGGCGACGCTTCTCACCTTCCTCGCCGGAGCCGAGATTGATCCGGGATCGCTGCGCCGCCACCTCCGCATCTCGTTTGCGATCGGGCTGGTCTCGTTTGCGGCACCGTTCGCGTGCGCCTTCTCGTTCGCCTACTTCATTGCTGGCTGGGACCTGCAGGCGGCCGAGATCTGCGGCGTTGCCCTGTCAACAACGTCCGTCGCCGTGGTCTACGCGGTGACGATCGAATCCGGCCTCGCGGAGCGCGAATTGGGCAAGGTCATCCTCGCAGCGTGCTTCATCACCGACCTTGGCACGGTGGTTGCCCTGGGCCTGCTCTTCGCCAACTTCAACTCGACCCTGGCTATCTTCGTGGCGGTCACGGCCGTTGTGCTGATTGTCCTCCCCCGGGTCTTGCGGCTCGTCGTGGGCCGCCTGTCGGGCCGAGTGTCGGAGCCTGAGATCAAACTGCTGTTCGTCGTACTGTTCGGCCTGGGTGGCCTAGCGCAGCTCGCAGGAAGCGAGGCAGTCCTGCCGGCCTACCTGGCCGGGCTCGCGGTGGCCGGCGTGTTCTTGAACAACCGAGCGCTCGTTCACCGGATGAGGGCGACGGCCTTCAGCCTGCTGACGCCGTTCTACTTCCTGAAAGCGGGCCTGCTGGTGGCGCTACCCGCCGTGGTCGCGGGCGCGGGCCTGATCGCGACATTGCTGGCGATCAAGGTAGGAGCCAAGATCATCGGGGTGTGGCCGGTCGCCCGTGCTTTCCGGATGCCGGTGCGCGAGGCCAACTACACGACGCTATTGATGTCCACCGGCTTGACGTTTGGCACGATCTCCGCGCTCTACGGCTTCAATCACGGCTACATCGACCAGACCGCCTACACGGTCTTGGTGACTGTGGTCATCCTTTCTGCGATCGTGCCGACGCTGATCGCAACGACCTTCTTCGAGCCGCACGCGCTGGTCGCGGCGGATGTCGAGGAGTTCGACGCGGCCGAAGAAATCGACGCCGGGCCGTTGCGCCGCCCGCCCGAGCCGACCGTACGCTAGCCCAGGACCAGGGCGACAGCGATGCCGTCATAGCCTTTGGTGCCGACGGTCTGGAGGATGGTCGCGTCGACGCGCGGGTCGCGCGCGAGGATCTCGTTGAAGCGGCGGATGCCCTGGACGCGGCTGTCAGCTGAGTCGGCGTCGATGATCGCGCCGCCGCGGACCACGTTGTCGGCCACGATCACGGTGCCCGGCCGCGACAGCCGGAGCGACCACTCAAGGTAGTCGGGATAGCCGTCCTTGTCGGCGTCGATGAAGACCATGTCGAATGGCTGGACCTTCTCCGCGACAAGCGCGGCCAGCGAGGCAGCCGCGGGCCCAACACGCACTTCAGCAACTGCCGCCAAACCCGCGCGCGCCAGGTTGCCGCGCGCCACTTCCGCGTGGCGCAGCTCGAGCTCGAGCGTGACCAGCCGACCATCCGCGGGCAGCGCCCGTGCCAACCAGATCGACGAGTAGCCGGCGAGCGTGCCGATCTCGAGGATCCGCCGCGCGCCCAGCGCCCGTGCCTGCAAGTTCAGGAAGCGGCCCAACGTTGCCGACACCTGTATCTGCGGCATTCCGGCGGCCACGCTGTCGGCCACGGCCGCGCGCAGGACGTCGTCGTCCAGCCCGAAAAGGTCAACGAGATGGTCATCAACGGCATACCAGCGGTCCACCAGCGGAGGATAGCCAACGACGAACCGACGCTTTTCTCCGCAGCCGGCCTGCGGGCCGCTGCTGCGGTGTTGTGGGGTGCTGGGCGGTGCGGGTCGAGAGCGTTGTTGAGAGTCAACGCAATGAGCGCGAATTGTCCGCCAAAGGCATGGTCGGAAGCCTGGTTCGCATGTAAGTTCGGCTGGCCCGCAGGACTATCTAACCAAAGTCGGTAGTACTTCGGGCGGCCACCGATTCAAGCGTCAACTGGTCAGGATTAGGGAGCAATGGGATGGTTCGCTCAGGTCTTGTGCGCTTCTTTAGCGCACCACTCCTCGCGCTGCTCGCAGCGCTGCTTCTGGCTCCCGGATCTGTGATGGCTGCTGATCCTGGCTGCTCGGTCAACGTCGATCCGCCTTCGGCTGTCGGCGGCACCGTGTTCACCTTCACCGGCAGCGGCTTCCATCCGACCAAGCTGCTCCTCCAGAAGGGCGACAGCGGGCCCACGTCGAACGACATCGATCCCGGCGCGAGCGATCCCTGGACGCAGACCGTCCAATCGCGTGTAGGCGATGAGGGCGGCTGGACGGCGACCTTCGTTGAAGAGAACGGCTGCGCCATCGCGGTCCACTTCGACGTGACCCTGAGCTCGACCGATGTGATCAGCGACCTGCTGTCCGATCAGCCGCAGTCAGCGCTGCCGGCACTATTCATGTTGATGGTCACGGGCTTTGGCCTCGTGGGCGGCGCGTTTCTGTCGCGACGGCTGGGGGCGGCTCGGCCTGGCGCAGGTGCGGCTCGTTCCGGTTTGAGGCACTAGAGTGGTTGCAGGTCTGGAAGCAAGAGTGAGTCAGCAGCCCATCGTTCGTCACTACCGCGGCGCCACGCGGGCGGATGTTGAAGCCGCCTACCGTGCAGACGCCGGGCCCGCGATCAGCGCGGGTTATATGCCCGTGGGTCACGTGTGGTCGCACGACCAATATGGATTGCTGCTCGCCGTCAGCTACCTGGCCCAGGCAGCGCCCGTTCCCGCGGGTTACGGGGCGCCGGCCCAGCCCGCTTACGCGCAGCAACCCGCCTACGCGCAGCCGTCGCAGCCGTCGCAGTTCGCGCCCGCGACCAACGGAGCGCATCCCGCGCCCATCGTCCAGCCGCAGCCGCGCTACACGCCGCCGCCCGAGATGTACCAGGTGCCGCCGGAGATGTACGCGCCGACCCCTCAGGTCGCGCCACCCGCAGCGCCCATTCCTGTGCTCGCCCCACCAATGGCGCCCGTTCTCACGGCACGGCCCCCGGCGCCTGCTGCGCAGCCTGCGCCCGACTACGACAACGGATCATACC
>JARXKQ010000162.1 GCA_030271555.1 Chloroflexota bacterium
TCGACGGTGCCGCTTATGTCTATCACCTTCCACTTGAACCATTCGCCCGGCGCCGACCGTCGTCCCGCTGAATCGTGATTTCAGATGCAGAAGACTGGGCGGGCGACCCTGGCCGTACTCCAAGAACCCAAACGAACGATCCTGGCGCCACGGAGGTGACAACGCCCCGCGAGCCGTCGATCGCAATCGGGGTGGCCATGCCGCTCACGGCTGCGCCGATCCCAATGACAAATGCCAACACGATCAAGGCCGCCGAGAAGCCGAGCGCCCATGAACGCGGCGGCGGTCGACGCCCCTCTGTAATCACGTCGTCTCCCCGCTCAGGTAGGGGTTTCCCCTAAAGGAAGTCCCATGCTAGTCCTTGGGGATGTTCCGGCTAGGCGAAACCTTCGCGCTTATCGATGCTAGGTCGCATGACCCGAAACATCGGTGTTATCACCACGCTAGCCACCATCCTCGCCATCTTGGCGGCCCTCGGCCCAGCGTCAGGAATTGCCAGCGGAGGCAACGGACCGCATGCCGTGTTCGCCGGCCACTCCATCCGGGTAGCGGACGTTTCCAATTACCAATGCCACGACGCCGCATTTCCGGTCATTGAGTGTTTTGAAACGGCGGTCGAGCGCGATTTCGACTTCGTGTCGCGCACTGAGGGAGATGATGCCTTGGGCGCGGGCGCGGACATTCTCTCGGCGACGTCATACGTCACGTGGTTCGACGCCGTTAACTATGGAGGCGGCTCGTTCACGGCTTCCTTGAGCTACTCCGACTTATCGACACTCGGCTGGGACAACCGGATTAGTTCGTTCAAGAGCCTCAACGGAGGCCGCCCGAAGTGGTGGCAGAACACGAATTTCACGGGAACATCGTGGCGCTGGCTGGCCGGAGCCCAGGTGCCTGACGTCGGCGCGGGCGCTAGCGATCAGTTTTCGTCTGTCCAGAACGTCCCGTAGCGAGCGGCGACGGACGAAAACATCCGGCTGAGCGGGTCGAACCCAGTTCCAGATGTGACTACGCTACGCCTGCCGTTTGCGGCCTTAGGCGCCCGGGAGCCGCGTGCCATCATTCGAGTCACCGTCGAACGGCCGCGCGTCCTTGGCGGCATTCCGGGCGTTCCGTCCGCGCTTAATTGAACTTCGGCGGGGACGTAGGGCACCCATGCATACAGAGATGGAGGTCGGCTAAGTGATTCAAGGGCTTGACCATGCCGGTCTGATACCAGACGGCACGAGAAGGTGGGCTCGTGCAACTGGCAAGAGCCTAGGAGAGGCCTATCGGCGCAGCGTCGAACTCCGCGTCGAGTTCATCCAGACAGCCTTTGATGCGGGGGCGACCGCGTGCAGCATCTATTGCGTGAGCAGGGACAACCTCAGTCGCGAAGTCAGCATCTTCAAGGCCGAGACGGAGTTGGCGCGGGACCTTCTACCGGCACGATCCAGGGACGCGGGCGGTAATCGGTCGTGCTGAGACCGTCGAAGCTCGAGTTGTGATCTAAAGCGAGATTGGGTACTCGGCCCCACCTCGAACCCATCGCTGATCCATGCTTGAGGCCGCCCCGAGGGAATGGTCCGATGCCAGCCCGAGCGCTGACAGCCTAAGTTGACAGCCTAAGTCGTGAACGAGGCGATACGAGATGCGACCAGATGGGTCTCGGTGAGCGTGAAGTGGAGGGCCCACTGGGATTCGAACCCAGGACACGAGGATTAAAAGTCCCCTGCTCTGCCGCTGAGCTATGGGCCCTGGGGCTATTGTGGCCGAAGCCGCAGAGCGGCGGCTGCGGCGAGCGCGCCGCACGCAACATCTCGATCGTGGACGGTCGCGAAGGTCAGCGTCAGATCGCCGCCGGACGCTACGAGGCGCAGCACCAGCTCGTGGCTCGTCGCCGCCTGGAACCGGCCCACCTCGATGCTCGAGCTGGCCGACTGGAGGCGCAGCTCGCGCATCTCGCCATCGGATGTCTCAAGTCGCACGCGCTGGCCGGGCTCAGTCGTGAGCGTGCCCGGCACGACGGCATCGCTCGGTGACCATCCGCGCCGGACGCCGACATCCATTCGTGCGCGCGACGGCGCAAGGCGCTTGTGCGCGTCCCCGAAGAAGACCGGGTAGTGGGTCCGCGCGATCACTATCACCAGCAGCCCACAGGCCAGGAGCACGATCGTGATCCACGGCGGATCCTGCTCTTGCACGGCGACCGGGTCGGCCTGGAGGTGGCCCACCCAGTCGTAGCCCTGCGGCGCGCGGGCGTCGCCACCAATAAGCCTGCCGCTGACCGTTGTCCGGCCCACCGGCAGCTCCACGTCGCTGTTGATGATCATGCGCGCGTGGAGCACTGCCGGGTCGGTCAGGACGTACTGGTGCGAGGCCGTGGATGACCCGGCGGCGACGTCGCCGGTGACGATTATCCAGGTCTGCATGGGCGCCAGGCCGCCCACGGCCAGCTCGGCCAGGCTGATGCGTTGGGGTGACTTCTGCGAGGCCCAGACCGCGCCGGCCAGCAGCGCGCCGATAAACAGCAGCGCGAACACGAGGCCCGGGAAGCGCTCGACCAGGCCCGCGCCCGGCAGCCGGCGCAGCTTGTCGCCGATGAACGCGATGCCAAGTACCAACCCTTGCCAGATCTTGCTCATCAGCGCTAATCGTGACGCAATCCGCAGTAAGTGCCGTGAACCGGCCTGCGGACGGGGAGACGGTTAGCCGGCCGGAACCGTGCGCATGAGGGACAGCACGTCCTCGAGGTTGGCCGTCGCGAGGGCGATAGCCGAGTCGCCCGCCCCGTAGTAGAGCGAAATCACCTGGGTGGCGGGGTCGAGCACCCAACCTGTGGGAAAGACGACCTTGTTGACGTCGCCGCTCCGCTCATAAGGGGCTGTCGGGCCCAGGACCCATTCATCGGTCCGGCGCAGGACCTTGCGCGGGTCATCAAGGTCGACCAGCGCCAGGCCAACTCGGTAGATGGGCCCGGACGACGTCCCGTGGACGCCGTGGTAGCAGATGAGCCAGCCCTCGGCGGTCTCGAGCGGCGGTGGGCCTAGGCCAATCTTGCCCGCATCCCACCACGCTCCATCACGCGCCTCGAGCAGCAGCTCGTGGTCGCCCCAGTGACGCAGGTCAGGTGAATATGAGATCCACATGTGAGCGAAGCCACGCAACGGCGACGGCCGGTGGATCATCGCCCAGCGCCCGTCGATGCGGCGCGGGAAGAGCGCGGCGTCCTTGTCCTCTGGCGGCATGACCGGGCCCAGCTTGCGGACATCGGTGAAGTCGTGGCTCATGGCGAGCGAGACGAGCGGGCCGCGCCGGCTGTACGCCGTGTATGCGATCGCCCACTGATCCAGCTCAGGCAGCCAGGTCAAGCGCGGGTCCTCGCAGCCCCAGATCTCTTCGGGGTGCTTTTCGGGCTCGGGCGAGATCAGCGGCGTTTCGTCAAAACGCCAACCGGTCGCGCCGTCGGCGCTCCGCGCGGCCAGTAGATGAGAGATGCCCCGCAGGTCCTCGACTCTTATCAGGAGCAGCGTTTCGCCGCCCACTACGCCGGCGCCGGGATTGAACACGGAATTCGCGCGATACGGCAGGTGGTCGACGGTGATGATGGGATTGAGCGGGTGCCGGGTGAAAACGTCCGACGCCTTGATTGTGCTCATGCGTGCAACTCCATGAGCACCGTCGTCGCGCCGCGGGACGGGGCTTGCCGTGCGCTCATCGCGTCGGTGCGCAATTGGCGCATCGTCTCGACGGCGGTCAGCCACATCAGGGTCGATTCGGCGCCCTGGTTCACATTGACGTGGTCGTGCGACAAGCCATCGTGGCAGCCGCCGGTGAGGGTGTCGGCAACGGCGAGACCCACGTCGTTGTCACCCAGGAACCAGCCGTATGCGGCTTCCGCTGACCTGATGTAACCCACGTCCTGACTGCTCGCGTACGCAGCGGCGGCGGCCAGGATCAGCGCGGTCGCCTCAATGGGCTGCTGATCGAACTGGCTGCGCGTCATGCCGCGCGTCCACCATTCGTCGCTGCCCACTGGCGTGAAGATCCCGCGGCGCGTTGTCTGAATCGCGATCAGCCAGTCGAGCACGTGCAGCCCCACGCTGCGCAGCCGCGCGTCGTCAAGCCGTCCCGCGGCGACGATGAGGGCACGCGGCAGCAGCGCGTTCTCGTAGGTCAGCGTCTCCTCCGGCCAGGGCCAATCGCCATCGAGGTCGACCTCGAAAAAGGCAGCACGCAGGCGTCCCGCCAAGAGCGCGAATACCCGCT
>JARXKQ010000163.1 GCA_030271555.1 Chloroflexota bacterium
GCCAGCTCGGGGTTGGCGTAGGCGTCGAGGGCGCGGCTGACTGCCTCCAGCCGATCGAGGAATTGCGCGGCCGCTGTTGGGTCGACGGCCGCACCGGCGGCGGCCAGCTCGTCGAGCAGCTCGTGTTCGCGCAGCTCCCGGGCGCCGCCGCGCGTCGCCACGGCCAGATCGCGAGCGACATCGCGCCACACCGCCAGCAGTTGCGCGGCGGCTGCGCGCCGCTCAGCCGGGCTGACCTTGGGTGCGCCCGAACCGCTGCCGCGCCGCGGCTTGTCTTCTTCATCGCGGCGACCGGTGGTAACGCGCTGGAGCTCCGCGGCGTCCGTCAGCAGTTGGGCGGGCGCCGTGAGTCGCCGTCGCCGGTCCGCGCCCAGAAGATCGAGCAGCTCGGCTGCCAGGCGCGACTGGACCACCGACGCTTCCGGCTGCCCGGCCAAGGCCAGCGCAAGTCCCGGCCGGCCGCCCGCCAGCCGCGCGAGCGAAGCAGCGCGTGAGGCATCGGCCAAACCGTGCTCGCTCAGCAGTTCCGCGATGGGCCCGGCGGCGACAGGACCCAGCCGCGCCCGCGCACATCGGCTCACGACCGTCGGCAGCAGTCCGGCCGAGTCGTCCGCACACAGGATCAGCACAACCTTCGCCGGCGGCTCCTCGAGCGTCTTGAGCAGGGCGTTCTGCGCGTCGATGTTCATGCGCTGCGCGCTCTCAAGGATCGCGAGTCGGAAGCGACCCTCGAGCGGCAGCAGCGCCAGGTCGGAGGTGAGGCCATGGATCTGGGCGACGCGAATCTGTTGCCCGGCGCCTTCAGGCGCCAACAGATGCAAGTCCGGGTGATTGCCATGCTCGACCTTGCGGCACGCCGCGCATTCGCGGCACGGCCGCGCGCCAGGATCGGCCGCCAGGCACAGCAGCCCGGCAGCCAGATCGAACGCGAGCGTGGTCTTGCCGACGCCGGTCGGGCCAACGAGCAGCAGCGCGTGCGGCGGCCGCTCGGTCTCGACCGCGCGGCGAACCAGCTCCGCAGCTGAAGGTTGGCCGCGCGTCAGGTAAACGCCCACGCGGCCCGGCTCAGCCCTCGGTTGCTTCAGGCGCCGTGGTTGCGGCTGGTTCGGCCGCAGCGGTCGTCTTGCGTCGCGTGGCCGGCTTCTTGGGCGCGGCCTCGCGATCGCCATCGGCTGGCGCGGCCTTGCGGGTCCGCGTCGTTGTCGCCTTGGGCGCGGCGGCCTTGGCTGTCCGCGGCCGCGCCGCCTTGACCGGAGCTGCGTCCGACTCGGCCGCCATCTCCACGGCTACCGACTCATCGGCGGACTTGGGCTTGGTGGTGCGGGTCCGACGAGCTGGCTTCGTCTCGGCTTCCGTCTCCGACGACACAGCGGGTGCCAGCGCCCTGGACTCGCTCATCGACGCCACCGGCGCCTTGCGCGATAGCTCGGCCCGCAAGAGCTCTTCGAGCTCGGGCGGAACCTCGGACCACGGCTCGCTCGATGAGGAGCGCGCCTCGTCATAACGCGGTCGATCGTCCATGCGCGGTGCGCGCACTGGCCGACCGCCGCCCTGCTGCGGGCGGCCGCCGCGGCCACGATCGCGACCAGCGCCGCCGGTGCTGCGCTGCGGAGCGCCGCTGGAGCTGCGCTGCGCGCCACTGCCGAAAGCCGGCTGCGGTGCGCCGCGGCTACCGAACCGCTCTCGGTCGAGTGCCACCTGATATGCCGCTCGGCCACGTGCTGGGCGACCGCCGGCGCCGGCAGGCCGGCCGCCGCGCTGGCGACGCTCGGCAAGCAGGTATTCGGGCACCTCGGGCTCTTCGAGATCCTCCTCGTCAAACGCCTCGCCGCCGCTCAGCGTGTCCATGGCGGGCCCACTGGCTGACGGCACGCCGATCTGGCTGTCCCAGACCGACCCGAAGGTGTGATGGGGCAGGTTTGCCGGCTGCGGCTCGTCGAACTCTTCGTCGTCTTCGGCAGCGCCGTCAGCGCCGTCAGCGCCGGCAACGCCGGCAACGGCCGGGTCGAGCGGCAGACCGGCCTCGTCGGTGCGCCGACCGCGGCCGCGACCGCGACCGCGGCGCCGGCGGCGGCGCCGTGTGGCGTCCTCGCCAAGTGCATCCGGACCGGTCTCGCCGGTGTCCACTGGCTCATCGGGCTCGCCCTCAACGGGCTCAGCGGGTTCGCCGTCCGCGGCGCGCGACAGGCGCTCGCCCGGCAGCGCGACAACGTTTGCGCCATGGGCCGCCGGGGCCTCAGCCGCCGCGACTGGGACGCGCTGGCGCTCTTCGGCCGCTCGTCCGCGGCGGCGGCGCGGCGCGCCCTCTGTTTCCTTCTCAGGCACTTCGGTCATGGACAGGTCGCCTTCAGCGGCGACTCGTCGGCCGCTCCGCGCCGAGCCCTTCTCGACACGTGCCACCTGGGCGATGTCGGTAAACAGGTCGGCCGCGTCGATCAGGTCCGACGAGGTGTTGCCGCGGAAGCTGATGACCTCGACGCGGACACCCATCTCCTGGACCGCGCGAATGGCTGACGCGAAGTCACCGTCACCGGACACCACCACGGCGATGTCGAGGTTGCGCGCGGTCTTCATCATGTCGACGACAAGCTCGATGTCGAGGTTCGCCTTGATGCGGCCGTCGCCGTACTTGCGGATGTCCTTGCTGATGACCTTGTAGCCGCTGCGCGCCAGGAACGAATGGAACTGGCGCTGGTTGTCGTTTTCCGGATCCAATCCGGTGTAGGCGTAGGCGCGCACGAAATCGCGCCCCGCGGTGGCGGCCTTGAGCAGCGTCACGTAGTCGATGTCGACTCCGGCTGCCTTGGCGGCATAAAAGATGTTCGCCACGTCTACGAAGACGGCGACGTTCTTACTCACTAAGTTCTCCTGTGTTGTTGGGCGCGCCGATTACGGCGCAATGGCCGCGTCTTCGCGGCCGATTACCAGGTCAGCGCGGCGGCCCGCGTCAGCGGGCAGCGCAAGCGCGGACCGGATTCGCTGAAACCCGCCCCTTCCCAGCGCGACACAATGGCGGCGTCCTCCGGCAGCTCGCTTTCGAGCATCACGCAACCCTTGTTGCGCGCGGTGCGGATCGTCTCGCCGAGCAGCGCCTCGATCACCCCGTCGAGCTCGTGGCCGGGCTCAACTGCGAGGAGATCAATGCTGCCCACCAGGCCCGCAGCGGCAACAGACGGTCGCAGCGCGAGGACGGTCACCCCGACGACCATCCGGCCATCGACGGCGACGATCAACGATCCATTCGGCAGGTAGATCAATTGACGCAGGACATCAGCGGCGTCGGCCAACTGGCTGGGCGACCAGCGCGGATCGGCACGTTCGATCAGACCAGTGATCCGATCGATGTCGGTCAGCCGCGCTTCGCGTACCTGGAGTTCCACGCCTGCCAAGGTCCCTCGTCTGGCTCAGGCGCTCCGCAGGGAGCGTCCGTGAAGTCTCGTGACACCGGTTGATCCGGCCGCCGCTCGAGCGCGCCGCTCCGGGGGAGTGCAGGGTGCCACCTTGCGGCGGGCCTGTCCATACGCACCGGGGCGCTCAAACGTCTGTTGCAAACGAGACGTCGGTGCCTATGATACGACATCGCGTCAGCGGATCGCCGTCTGCGCTCGAACGTCATGGTCACGGACAGGGCCGAGGGGCGGCCAGGCTGAGCGGACTCCGCGCACTGTCAAAGGCGGCGGCGTCTCTCGGTCGCACCCCTCCCCAGTCAGGACCTTCTCGTTTTGGCACACGGTCGCCGCTACGGAGGAGGAAAAGACAGTTGAGGAGGAACGAAATCACTATGGCGAAACGTTTCGCCGCGGTTATGGGCGCGGCGCTCATCGTCGTGTTGGCGGCGGCCTGCAATTCGGGCCCAGCTGCGAACAAGACGATCAAGATCGGCATCGAGCTGCCTCAGTCAGGCAATGAGACTGCCAACGGTGAGCCGACGGCCAACGGCATCAAGCTCGCAGTCGAGCAGGCCAACAAGGCCAACACGATTGCCGGCTACACGCTGGACGTAAACAGCCAGGACGACGCCGTCAACGGCGTGCACAATCCTGACAAGGGTGCGGCCAACATGCGCATCCTCGTCGCGGACACGGCGGTCCTGGGCGTCGTCGGCCCGTTTAACTCGGGCGTTGCGCGCTTCGAGATCCCGGTTTCCAACGAATCCGGCCTCGTGCAGTGCAGCCCGGCCAACACCGGCACCGACCTGACCCAGACGGGTTCAGAGGCCTACCGGTTCAATG
>JARXKQ010000164.1 GCA_030271555.1 Chloroflexota bacterium
CCGCCGCGCCGCGCCTATTGGTGCCCGTCGTGTCAGCCGGCGACGACGCGCTGAGTGACGCTTGCGATCGCCAGCAGCGACTCTGCCGACAACACGTTCGAGCGCAACGACTTCCGGTACAACGTGGAGATCGACTGCGCCAACGACTCGATCGGTACCGGCACGGCTGGTACGGCCCACGACTTGGGCGACCCCACCACGAACCTGGGCTTCAACGACAGCCCGGACGGGATCTGTTTCCCCGTTCTTCATCGTTCCGTAGCCCGGGTCACCCAACAGGTCCCCTGAGCGGGGGGCGGCGCAAGCGGCCCCCCGCTTCTATTTGTCCTGCGGCAGAGCGCCCGATAGCCAACGCCTCAGATCGTTCAGCGGCGGCGGCCACCTGCGCGCCCACAGCCAGGGCACGGCGGCCCAGGCAAACAGCATGTAATCGATGCGCAGCGGGCGCGGGTAGTTGAGAACGATGTCGAGCTGGCGTGCGACCTGTGGCCATGTCGCGAGCGTGAGCACCACGAGGATCGCCAGCGCCGCCAGGCCGTAGCGCCAACCCTGGCGGGGCACGAACACCAGCAACGGTGCTGGCACGAACTTCAGCGCAGCGCCAACCGCCCAGGCCACGCCACCAAGGCGCGCACCACCCAGGCGCGCGCTCGCGAACCAGCCCAGCCACACGCCGAGCACGATGAGCACGTTGATGTTGCCGGTATCGAGGTTGGCGGCGAGCGCCGGTCCCAGGATGGCCACGATCACCGCCGTCGCGAGTGGCCGCCGGTCGTACGCCCACGCCACCGACCAAGCAAACAGCGCAATGTTGGCGGCCCGCCACGCGAACCAGGCGATGTCCCACGGCAGCGCGGCCCAGGGCAGGAAGAGGTACAGCGACCAGGGCGCATAGGCGAACGGCAGCGCCCCTTCCGAGGGCGGCACATTCAGGCCGGGCACCACCTGATAGATGTCCTGGCCGCTCAGCCAACGGTGCACGGCCGTCCAGTAGGCGAAGGCGTCCGAACCGGCCAGCTGGCCGCGCTCCCACAGGAGCGCGAGCACGAGGCCGCCGGTCAGCGCGAGCAGGAGAATTGCCCCAATTCGGCGGGGCGACAGGCGCACCAGGGCGGTCATGCCACGCAGCATCGCATCCCGTGGGAAGTGGTGGAAAGTAGCGGGCGGGGCTCCGTTCGTCCTCCTCGAGCAAACGTGTTGGGCGCCCCCCGCCCTGCGCCCCATCCTATACTCCCGCGGATGACCGAGGGTCACGTCATCGTGATTGGCGGCGCGGAGGACAAGGTGCGAGAGCGCCTGATCCTGGCGCGCTTCATTGAGCTTGCCGGCGGACGCGCTGCGCGGATTGCCGTTATCAGCTCTGCGTCCTCGCTTGGGCCGCTCGCCGGTCAGATGTATCGCCAGGTGTTCGGCGAACTGGGTGCGGCCGATGTCATGCCAATCCACACGACCAACCGCGCGCAGTGCTCCGCGCCCGCCGCGATCAAGGCGGTCGAAGGCGCCACTGGCGTGTTCCTGACGGGCGGCAATCAGCTCCGCCTGTCTTCAACCATCGGCGGCACGCCGCTCGCGCAGGCGGTGGTACGGCGTCACCGCGAAGGCGCCGTTGTAGCTGGCACGAGCGCCGGTGCCTCCGCGATGAGCACGCACATGGTCGCATTCGGCGCAAGTGGCGCAACCCCTAAGCAGCGCATGGTCCAGATGGCGGCCGGCCTGGGTTTGCTGCCCGGAGTGATCGTCGATCAGCATTTCGAGCAGCGCAACAGGCTGGGTCGCCTGCTGGCGATCATCGCCCACAACCCGTCGCTGCTGGGAATCGGCGTGGATGAGGACACTGCGGGTGTGGTCGGGCCCGATCGGGTGCTCGAGGTGGTGGGTCGGAGGTCAATCACCATCATCGACGGGTCGGAATCAGAAACCGATGCGTGGGAGGTCAAGGCCCACAGGCCGATGATGATCAGCAACGTCCGACTGCATTCGCTCCCCAACGGTTACCGCTTCGATCTTGACCGACGCGAACGGGTCGAGAAGCCGAATCTCCATGTCGTCGACGTCGAAGCAGTCGCGTCCAGCTAAGGCGGCCACTCGCCCGGCCACCCGCCCGGCCAAGGCGAGCAAGGCCGCGGGGCCGGCGCCCACGCTGCGCATTCTCGAGACGCGCGTACTGCGCGGCCCCAACATCTGGTCGCGCACGCCGGCAATCGCGCTGCTCGTTGACTTGGGCGTGCTCGAAGAGTGGCCCAGCAATACGATCTCGGGCTTTAACGAGGCGCTCATGGCGCTGATCCCTGGGCTCGAGGACCACGCCTGTTCGCTGGGCCGGCGCGGCGGCTTCATCAGCCGCCTGAAAGATGGCACGTGGCTGGGCCACGTCGCCGAGCACGTCGCGATCGAGCTGCAGAGCATGGCCGGCACGGAGGCTCATGTCGGCAAGACTCGCTCCGCCGGGTCGCATGGCCGGTACAACGTCGTTTACGAGTTCCGCGACGAGGACGTGGGCAAAGAGGCCGGCCGGCTCGCCGTGGCTCTCGTCAACCACCTCGTCGCCCCCGACGAAGCGCCGCTCGAGTTTGGCGATGAGCTCGAGGGACTGATCATGCTCGCCGAGCGCCGCGCCTTTGGCCCGTCGACCGCGGCCCTGCTCGATGAAGCAACGTCACGCGACATCCCGTACATCCGACTTGACCGGCGCAGCCTCGTCCAGCTGGGCCAGGGCATCCACCAGCAGCGAATCAGGGCGACGATGACCTCACGCACCGGCGCCATCGCCGTCGACCTGGCCTCGGACAAGAACCTGACCAATCAGCTGCTCAGCTCAGCCGGGCTGCCGGTGCCGCGCTCGCTGGTAGTGCGCACGGTCGACGGCGCCGTTGATGCCGCGCACCAGATCGGCTTCCCGGTTGTGCTCAAGCCGCTCGACGGCAACCACGGCCGTGGCGTTGGCCTGAACCTCCGCACCGACGACGACGTCCGGAAGGCCTTCGCGCCGGCATACGACGGGAGCAGCGGCGGCGATGTTGTCGTCGAATCGTTTGTGACCGGCAACGACTACCGGGTGCTCATCGTGGGCGGCAAGATGGCCGCCTGCGCGCAGCGCGTCCCTGCCAGCGTCGTGGGCGACGGCAAGCACACCGTTGCGCAGCTCGTAGAGCGGGAAAACGCCGACCCGCGGCGCGGCATAGGTCACGAGAAGGTGCTGACGCGCATCCGGGTGACGCCCGCGGCCGAGGAGCTTGTCGCGGCGCAGGGGTTCGCGCTGGACGCTGTGCCGCCCAAAGGGACGCGCGTCAATCTCGCCGCAACGGGCAACATGTCGACCGGCGGCACGTCGATTGACCGCACCTTCGAGGCGCACCCGGAGAACGTCGAGATCGCCGAGACTGCGGCCGGGGTGATCGGCCTTGACGTGGCCGGCATCGACTTCATCGTGCCCGACATCGCCGTGCCGGTCCGCGAGCAGGGCGGCGCGATCGTCGAGGTCAATGCCGCACCTGGTTTCCGGATGCACACCAACCCGACGGAGGGCGAGCCGCAGTACGTCGCGAAGCCCGTGATCGATCTGCTGTTCGCGCCCGGCTCCAACGCGCGCATTCCGATCATTGGCGTGACCGGCACCAACGGCAAGACCACGACCGTCCGGATGATCGGCCACGTCCTCAAGCTGATGGGCCGGCGCGTGGGCATGACGACGACCGACGGCATCGTCATCGACGGGCGGCTCATCCGGAAGGGCGACATGTCCGGGCCCAAGTCGGCGCAGATGGTGCTGCAGAACCCGTCGGTCGATACGGCGGTGTTCGAGGTCGCCCGCGGCGGCATCCTGCGCGAAGGCCTGGGCTATGACCGCAACGACGTGGCTGTCGTGACCAACGTCACCGGCGATCACCTGGGCCTGCGCGGCGTCGAGACGATGGCCCAGCTGGCGCACGTCAAGTCCGTCCTCGTCGAGGCGGTGCCGCGCGCGGGCACGGCCGTGCTCAATGCCGATGATCCGCTCGTCGCGCGGATGGCCCGCCAGAGCCGCGGCCGCGTCGTGCTGTTCTCGATGGCCAAGCCCGGTGAAGAGGGCTACGACCGTGTTGACGGCCACTGCGGCCGTGGCGGCGCCGCGATGGTCGTGCAGCAGACGAGCGACGGTGAGCTGGTCGTGCTGCGTCATGCCGACCGCACGATGCCGCTGCTCATGGCCTTCAGCTGGATTTTCTTTGCGAATTCCAGAATCTGG
>JARXKQ010000165.1 GCA_030271555.1 Chloroflexota bacterium
CGGGGAGCGGCGCTACATCGCCGAGGGCTAGACGGTGCCCATGCGGCGTGAAACGTTTGCCCGCGATGGGTACGATGGAGACCGTTCCTCCACGTAGCGAAGGGGCCTAACTGATGGGCGACAAGGGACCAGGTAGCAAAGGCGGCGGCAAGAAGCCCAAGACTTCGACCAAGAAGGCGAAGGGCGCAACCAGCAAATAGGTTTCCGGGCGCTGCGGCCCGGTCAAGCGACGGAACGAGGAGGTGGTCGAGAGGCCCCTCCTCTTTCCTTTTGGGCGCGGCATCGCAGACAAAAACCGCACAGAGCGAGCGGTCGTAGTTTGGCGACATAGGAGGTCCGATGATCCGATCGTTACTCGCCGTGTTCCTTCTCGTTGCCGGCTGTTCGGCCGGCGCTCCCGCCGCGACACCCACAGCCGCACCGACCGCGGCGCCGACCATTTTGCCGACAGGCGCCACCGCCACCGCCGTGGCAACCGCCAGTGCTGGCTCTACCGCCGGCTACAGCTGCGATCCCGACATGGCGTACGGCTGCAATGCCTCACCCAGTGCCGGCACCCCCGCGCCCGCGGGCGACGCCGTCGTCATCACCCAGAGCAGCGGCGCAGGTCCACACTTTCTGGGGCCGAATGGCAACGCGCTTTACACCTTCGATAGCGACACGACGACCTCGTCGGCCTGTGGCAGCGGCTGTACCGATACCTGGCCGCCGATCGTGGTCCAGCCCGGGTACACCGTGCAGGCCGGTGGGCACGAAGAGGACTTCGGCACCATTACCCGCTCAGACGGGTCGCTCCAGCTGACCTACTACGGCAAGCCGCTCTACAACTACGCCGGCGATGCCAGCGCCACCGATGTCAATGGCGACGGCCTGTTTGGAAAGTGGCACTTGGCCGTAGTGCTGCCGTAGCGGCAGAAGAGACGCTCAGCGCGCGGCGCGCCCAAATGCGGCCGCGCGCAGCTCGCTTGCGAGCGAGGGCGTGACGCGGCCCCGGACGCGCACGTCGCGAGCGCGATAGCCAATGTCAACCGTGCCGCGCTCGCGGACGCGCGACAGCAGCTCGCCTTCGCTGTACGGCAGGCTCACATCGACCTCTTCCCACAGATCGGCCAGCAAGGCAGCGAGCCTCATCCGCAGCGTGTCCATGCCATAGCCGGTCAGCGCCGACGCAAGCACTGAGCCCGCGATCACCGGCGCCTGGAGTGCGCCATCTGCCGCGGCCGGATCCACGAGATCGGCCTTGTTGTAGACAAGGAGGCGCGGCTTGTCACCTGCGCCAAGGTCGTCGAGCACCTGCTGCACGGTGGCGCGGTGCTCAGGCGCGTGCTTGTCCGCGGCGTCCACCACCTCGAGCAGCACGTCGGCGCGGTTGACCTCTTCGAGAGTTGCCCGGAAAGCATCGACAAGGGTGTGCGGCAGCTTGTGGATGAAGCCCACTGTGTCGGTCACGACGACGCTCTGGCCATCGCCCAGCTTGACCGAGCGGCTCGTGGGGTCGAGCGTCACGAATAGGGCGTTCTCCGCCCGGGCCGCCTCCTGGCCGAACAGCGCGTTGAGCATGGAGCTCTTACCGGCGTTGGTGTAGCCCACGATCGCGACAGTTGGCATCAGCCGTCGGTCGCGCGACCTGGCTGCCGTCTCACGCTGGCGTCGGACGTTCTCGACGCGCTCCTTGAGTTTCTTGATCTTGTCGCGGATGATTCGCCGGTCAGTTTCGAGCTGCGTCTCACCCGGGCCGCGCGACCCGATGCCGCCCTGCGTCCTCGAGAGGTGCGTCCACAATCGCGTCAGGCGCGGCAGCTGGTACTCGAGCTGGGCCAGCTCCACCTGGAGACGACCCTCGTGGGTCCGCGCGTGCTGGGCAAAGATGTCGAGGATCAGACCGCTCCGATCGAGCACCTTCACCCCCAGCAGGCTCTCCAGCCCCTTCTGCTGATTTGGGCTGAGCTCGTCATCGGCAACGACCAGCGTCAGGCCGGTTTCGCGCTTGGCCGCGACCATCTCTTCTGCCTTGCCCTTGCCCACATACCAGTTGGGATCGACATGGCGCCGGTTTTGCCATTCGGCCCCGACTACCTCGGCTCCAGCCGTTGCGGCCAGCTGGGCGAGCTCAGCGAGCGATTCCTGGGCCGTCCAGCCGGAGTCCTTGCCCGTGTCCACGGCAACGAGAAAGGCACGCTCGACCGGCGGCGTGACTTCGATGAGGCGGCTGTGACTGTTACTGCCTTTTGGCATGACCGCGACAGGATACGGGGCCGCGCGGCTGGTCTGACGCTCAGCCGAGGCCCGATACGCGCAGCACGTAGTCGCGCACATCCTCGAGCCGCGCGGCCGGGTCAAACCACTTCACATCCGGTTCGGAGCGGAACCAGGTGCGCTGACGACGCGCGAACTGCCAGGTTCTGGTCGCGTCGCGCTCGATCGCCTGCTCTAGCGAGAGCACGCCGTCGAGCACGGCGAACGCCTCGTGGTAGCCGAACGCAGTGAACGCGGGCAGCGCCGCGTCGTAGCGCGACCGAAGTGCGGCGGCCTCATCGAGCAGGCCTGACGCGAACTGGGCGCGGGCGCGGCTGCTGATCCAGCCGCGGTGCACCGCCGGCTCGAGCTGGAGGCCGATCCACACCGATTGCGCGGGGTAGCCGCGCGGTGCGGGCGGTGGCGCGTCACCGTGCAACGAGACCCGCTCCAACGCCCGAACGACGCGCCGCGGGTTGGCCAGATCAGTCTGCGCGGCGACACCGGGAGCGGCACTGCGCAGCTGCGCGACCAGCACGTGCAGCCCCTCCCCCGCAAGCCGCCGCTCGAGGTCAGCACGCGCCACGGTGTCCTGGCCAGTGTCAGATAGGGCCATGCCGCGGGCCACGGCGCGCAGGTACAGCCCGGTGCCACCGACGAGCAGCGCAGTCCCACCCCGCGCCGCAATTGCAGTCAACGCAGATGTGGCTGCCTGCTGGTAGTCGGCCGCCGTGAACGTCTCGTCCGGGTCGGCCAGATCCAACCCGTGGTGCGGCACCAGGGCACGCTGCTCGGCGCTCACCTTGGCCGTACCGATGTCCATGGCGCGATACACTTGGCGCGAATCGGCGCTGATGATCTCCGCGCCCGGAATGGACTGCGCCAGGGCGAGCGACAGCCGGGTCTTGCCCGTCGCGGTCGCGCCGCAGATCACGATGAGCGGCGGGAACTCAGTCGTCGAGCGACCCCACCAACGCATACGGGCCGGCCTTCTCGACGCGCACGTCGACGAGCGCACCGATCAATGACTCCGGTCCGTCGAAGTGCACCAGCTTGTTGTTGCGATTGCGGCCGGCAAGTCGGGGCCGACCAGCGCCAGCTCCGTCGCCATGCGACAACGCGGGCCGTTGCTGATCGACCAGCACCTGTGTCGTTCGCCCCACCCACGCCTCGTTGGCCGCCAGGCCGATCCCCTCCTGAAGATCGAGCAGCGCCTGGAGCCGCCGCTTCTTCTCCGTGCGCGGCACGTCATCTTCCAGCCGCCCGGCTGGCGTGCCCGGCCGGACGGAGAACGCGGCCGCGAACACCGTCTCGAACCGCACCTCGCGCAGCAGATCCAGCGTCCGCTCGAATTGCGCGTCGGTCTCGCCGCAGAAGCCGACGATCACATCAGTCGTGAGCGTGATGCCGGGCACTGCCTCGCGCAGGCGCGCAACGAGCTCGAGGTACGCGGCGATCGAGTATTGGCGGCCCATCCGACGCAGCACCGCATCGTCGCCCGACTGGACCGGCAGGTGCAGGTGCTCGCACACCGACGGACAGTCGGCCATGGCGGCGATGAGCCGATCGCTCAGGTCCCACGGGTGCGAGGTGACGAAGCGAATGCGCGGGACGTCGCGGATGGAATGGAGCAGCTCGGCGATGTCTGGGCGGCCATCCAGCTCGATCGAGCGGCCCAGCTCGCGGGCGCGACGGATGTGCTCGAAGCGCGGCTCGACCGGCAGGTCGTGGCCGTAGGAGTTCACGTTCTGGCCGAGCAGCGTGAGCTCTTTGTAGCCCTGGGCGGCCAGGGCGCGCGACTCGGCAACGACATCGTCGAAGGGGCGCGATCGTTCCGGCCCGCGCGAAAACGGCACGATGCAGTAGGTGCAGGTCTTGTCGCAGCCATAGATGATGGGCAGCCAGGCCGATGTGGCGCTCTGGCGGCGAAGGTCTCCGACTTCCCGCATGCTGCCGACCATCCCCCCAGGTGCGGTCGCTCCAG
>JARXKQ010000166.1 GCA_030271555.1 Chloroflexota bacterium
CGATCTCGCTGGCCGTTGATGTCGATTCCCAGCTCGGCCATTGCGCGGATAGCCAGCGGCCGCACCTCAGTCGCCTCGTTGCCCGCGCTGAATGCCTCGAACCGATCACCCGCGCGGGCGCGCAACAGGCCCTCCGCCATCTGCGAGCGGGCGCTGTTGTGGACGCACAGGAACAACACTTCCTGACGCGTAACCATGGCTAGGGGTTGAGATCCTCGATGTCGCCTGTCGCCTGGAACACGACATCCTCGGCGATGTTCGTGACCCTGTCGCCGATGCGCTCCAGGTAGTGCGCGGCAAACAGGATCCGCGTGCCGGGCTCCACGTTCGCCGGGTCAGCGCGCATGAGGTCGAGCACCTCGGCAAATGTCGCGTGGTACAGCGCGTCCATCTCGTCGTCGCGCTTCGCGACTGCGCGCGCTGCATCGACGTCCAGATCCACCAGGGCGCGCAGGACGCCGCGAACCTGTTCCGCCGCGAGCTCGCCCATCCGCGGCAGGTCGACGTATTTCTTGAGCGGCGGGTGGGGCGCGAGCTTGCGCGCCTGCTTGGCGACGGACGCGTCGTGATCGCCCATCCGCTCGAGCTCGTAGTTCACGTGATCCAGTGCGAGCAGGAAGCGCAGATCGCGCGCGACGGGCGCCTGCGTCGCGATGGCTGTGACGATGAGTGTCGCGACGTGGCGCTGCGCCTCGTTGATGCGCCCGTCACCGACGATTGCGGCAGTCGCCTTCTCGGCGTCGTGCTCGACCAGTGCCTCGATGGCCGCGCCGATCTGCGAGGCAACGAGGCTGCCCATGCGTAGCACCTCGTCCTTGATCTCCCCCATCTCGCGGTCGAGCGTCTCGCGGCTTTGAAAGTGAGCCGACCGCGACGGCGCGGCGGCCCTATCAGCGTCCACGGCCTCGATCGGTACCACAGACACCGCCGCAACTTCGTCGGCGACGTCGGTTCCGTTGCCCTGCTCGTTCATGGATAGCCTCCTACCCGAAGCGGCCGGAGACGTAGTCTTCGGTCAGTCGATTCTGGGGATTGGTGAATACCTGCGCCGTCGGCCCTTGTTCGACCAGGTACCCGGCACGATCGTCACCCATCGTCAGGAAGACGGTCTCGTCCGACGCGCGTGCCGCCTGCTGCATGTTGTGGGTGACGATGATGATGGTGTAGTTCTGCTTGAGCTCCCACATCAGCTCCTCGATGCGCAACGTGGCAATCGGGTCGAGCGCGGAGCAGGGCTCATCCATGAGGATGACATCGGGCGACACCGCGATCGCGCGGGCGATACAGAGGCGTTGCTGCTGGCCGCCCGACAAAGCCGTGCCAAGGCCGTCGAGCTTGTCCTTGACTTCGTCCCAGATCGCCGCGCGACGGAGCGACGATTCCACGATTTCATCGAGATTCTTCTTGCCGCGCACGCCCGCCACGCGCGGCCCGAAAGCCACGTTCTCGTAGATCGTCTTTGGGAACGGGTTCGGCTTTTGGAAGACCATCCCAATACGTCGTCGAACCTCGACCGGGTCGACCTCGGGCGCGTACAGGTCGACCCCGTGATAGGTCACCGTGCCGCTGACCCGGGCGCCCTCGATAAGGTCGTTCATGCGGTTGAATGCGCGCAAGAGGGTGCTCTTGCCGGTGCCCGAAGGGCCGATGATCGAGGTGATTCGGCGCGCGCCGATATCCAGGCTGATCTCCTTGACCGCACGGAAGGTGCCGTACCAGGCCGAGAAGTAGGTGAGCTTGAAGACGACCTCGGCCGGCTCCGCTGCGTGCGTCGGTTGGACATCGGGTTTGGTCTGCATCATCGGGCGGATGTCGATCCTAACCTCGCGTTGAACATCCGGACCGGGACGGGCATCCGACGGCGCTATTTCAGGGGCCTGGATCGTCATGTCGTCTACCACCTTTTTTCGAAGCGATTGCGCAGCAGGATGGCCGCCCCGTTGAGCAGCAGGATGATCGCGAGCAGCACGATGATGGCCGCAGCCGATAGTTGGCGAAACTCCTCGGATGGCTGGCGCGCCCAGTTGAAGACGATGAGTGGCAGCGCGGTATAGGGCCCTTGGAGCGTTTCAACCACGCCCAGCCCTGGTCGCGTCGCGAACCCGCCCAGTACGCCACCCGCAAGCACCAGTGGCGCCGTCTCACCGAACGCGCGTGAAATGGTCAGGATCGAACCCGTGAAGATGCCGGGTGCGGCGTAAGGCAGGACGTGGTGGCGGATTACCTGCCACTTGGTCGCACCGACACCGAAGCCGGCTTCCCGAATGGACCGCGGCACGGCGCGGAGCGACTCCGCCGTGGTGATGACCACGATCGGCATCACCAGCGCCGCCATCGTCAAGCCGCCGGCGATGACGCTCCGACCGCCCGTGAAGGAGGCGGCGATGATCACGAACACAGCCAGACCGAGGAGGCCGTAGACGATTGCCGGGACCCCCGCGAGGTTGCGTACAGCCGTGTTCAGGACGCGCGTCAGGATCGTGTCGCGTGCGTACTCCTCGATGTAGATGGCGGCACCAATGCCGACCGGGAATGCAAACAGCAGCACGAACAGCACGATCAAGAGCGACCCAAAAATGCCCTGGCCAACGCCGGCGATTGTCGGGTTCGAGGAGGTGCTGGCGGTGAGGAAATCGACCCCGCGCTGAGCAAGCATCTGACCGCCGCGCTCGAACACGTCGATCAGCAGGCTGACCAGCACGCCCAGCGCGACGAGTAGGGCGGCCATCAGCAATGCCTGGAACCAGATCTGCCCGAGCTGCATGCGGTTGCCGGCGAGCGCGCGTCGAACAGCATCCTGGGCGGGCGATTCGCGTAAGGCGGCGGTACGACCTGTCATCTCAGTACGACCTCAATACCCTCGCCGGACGCGACGCACGAAGCGCTCGCTGACCAGGTTCAGGGCGAGGGTCATCAGGAACAGCAGCAGACCCACGAAGAACAAGCTGGGCACGGCCAGCTCGGCGCCGATCTGGGCTTGATCTGAGCCGGTCGCAAGTGCCGTCATTGCGGCGGTCATGGTCTGACCGGGCAGGCACGGATTGACGGTGAATACCGAACCGCCCACGGCGCCGGCGGCGATGGACACAACCATGGTTTCGCCGATGCCGCGCGAAACGCCCAGGATCAGGGCCGCGACGACGCCCGAGACCGCCGCCGGCAGCACGACCCGCAGGCTGGTCGAGCGCTTGCGCGCGCCCAGGCCATACGAGGCTTCACGGAGCGACATCGGCACCGCGTGCATCGCGTCCTCGGCGACCGACGCGATGAGCGGCGTGATGAGGATGCCCACGCCAATGCCGGCCGCGCCCATTGAGAAGATCGAGTTGCTACCGCACAGCGGCTGGACGATGGCCGGCGCGAGGACGGCGATCGCGTAAAAGCCGAGCACCACAGACGGGATGCCCGCCAGAAGCTCGATGATCGGCTTCAGGGCGCGCCTGCGGCGCGGGCTGGCGTACTCGGACAGGTAGATCGCCGCGCCCAGGCCGAGCGGCGTCGCGATGACCATCCCGATGGCGGTGATGACGAGCGTGCCCGCGACGATCGTCGCTATGTCGAAGTAGCCGCGCCGCGGCAACCACCCGACCGAAAGCAGGTCCGCGAGGTCGACACGTGACACGAAATCGAGGGCGCGGCCGACGAGCGTCAGCACGATCAGCGCGCTGATGAGTAGCGACACCGCGGCGGCGGCAAGGAAGAGCGATCGGATCAGCGTCTCGCGCCGCCGCCGCCCTGGGCTGCCGCGGAGGTCCGTCAGAGATAGGCGGGGAGCGAGTTGGGCGCCGGTCACGCGATTGAGGTCCTCAAATCTCGGAAGAGGTAAATGTAAAGGGCCTGGGGCCGGCGTCAGCCGACCCCAGGCTCGGGGGAGGAGGAACCCGCTCGGGACGGGTGCTAGCGATTGGCCCAGGCGTCGCGCGAGGCCTGGAGAGCGTCCGCCGGCAGGTTGACGTAACCGACGTCGGTCACGTTGGCGATGCCAGCGTCCGAGAGATAGAAGTCAACCCACGCCTGGAGCGCCGGATTAGCGTCGGCCTTGGCGTTGTTGGGGTAGATGTAGAGCGAGCGGCTCAGCGGATACGTGCCGTCGGCGATGGTGTCGCGCGTGGGCGTGATGCAGCCGTTGCCGCCGTCGATGGCGACTGCCTTGACGTTGCTGCCGGCGCCCTCGAAGTAGGCG
>JARXKQ010000167.1 GCA_030271555.1 Chloroflexota bacterium
ATCCGGGCACGATGAGCCCGTACCAGCACGGCGAGGTCTTCGTCACCGATGACGGCGCGGAGACCGACCTCGACCTGGGCCACTACGAGCGCTTCATCGACGAGAACCTGACCCAGCTGTCGAACGTCACGACCGGCCGCATCTACCAGGCAGTAATCGCCAAGGAGCGCCGCGGCGACTATCTGGGCGGCACGGTCCAGGTCATCCCGCACATCACCAACGAGATCAAGGAGCGCGTCGTCCGCGTTGCCCGCGACGGGAAGGCCGACGTGGTGATCGTGGAAGTTGGCGGCACCGTGGGTGACATCGAGTCGCTGCCCTTCCTAGAGGCGATCCGCCAGTTGCGCAAGGACGTCGGCCGGGGCAACGTGCTCTACGTTCACGTGACGCTGCTGCCGGCGTTGAGCGCGACCGGCGAGCTCAAGACGAAACCCACGCAGCACAGCGTCAAGGAGCTGCGCGGTATCGGCATCCAGCCCGACGTGATCATCGCCCGCGCCGACCAGGACGTGCCCGACGACCTGCGCGAGAAGATCGCGCTGTTCTGCGACGTCCCTGTTGAGGCGGTGATCCCGGCGCCCACCGCGGAGACAATCTACGAGGTGCCGCTCCAGTTCCATGAACGCGGCCTGGATGATCTGGTGGTCCGCGAACTTGGCCTGGAGGACAAAGCCAAACCGGCCGACCTCGCGGCCTGGCGCGAGCTCGTCGATCTGATCAAGAAGCCCAAGCCCCAGCTCGAGATCGCCCTCGTGGGCAAGTACATCGAGCTGCCCGATGCCTATCTGTCGGTCAGCGAGGCGATGCGCCACGCTGGTTGGGCGCACAGCCGATCGATCGTCATCCGCTGGGTCGACTCAGAGGCGCTGACAGCCGAAAACTATGAGCAGACACTGGCCGGCGCAGCTGGCGTCCTGGTGCCCGGTGGCTTTGGCCATCGCGGCATCGAGGGCAAGGTGCTCGCCGCGCGCTATGCGCGTGAGCGCAAGGTGCCCTACCTGGGTCTGTGCCTGGGCCTGCAATGTGGGGTGATCGAGTTTGCGCGCGATGTCGTAGGCGCCAAGGATGCCAACTCAACGGAGTTCGACCTCTTCACCAACGCGCCGGTGATCGACTTCATGCCCGACCAGCGCGACATGGAGGAGAAGGGCGGCACGATGCGCCTGGGGCTCTATCCGGCGAAACTGACGCCCGGCTCCAAGGCCGCGGCGGCATACGGCGAAGAGGTTATCTACGAGCGTCATCGCCATCGCTTCGAGGTGTCGAACCAATATCGCGACGCCCTCGAGAAGGGCGGCATGCTCCTGTCGGGCCAGTCGCCCGACGGACGGCTCGTCGAGATCGTGGAGCTCAAAGATCATCCGTGGTTCGTGGCATCGCAGTTCCACCCCGAGTTCCGCTCGCGGCCCGACCGGCCGCATCCCTTGTTCAACGGCTTCGTCCAGGCGGCGATCGAGCAGGCTAAGAAATCGGCGGCGCCGACTACCAGCGAACCGGCCGTCGCCACCACCTGAAAGCGCTCATGACTGCCGTTCTTGATCCATTCGTACTCGAGCGCGCGCCCGGGCCAACCGTTGAGCTGGACCCAGGGCTCGTGCGCGCGCGCGCCGCGCTCAATGAGCTACTGACGCGGCTTGCGCGAATTGATGACTCGGCGCTGACCTACTCGTGGAAGTGGGACGGCCATGCGGTCGATGTGCGCTACGCGTTCTATCGGGCCCTGGAGACGATTGAGGCGGCGACATCAGCTTTGTCGCGCGCAATGGCCGGTGCCGCCACCACTGAGGCGCGCGACGCAGTTGGCGCAGCCACCGCGGCGCGGTGGGAATTGCACGGGCTGTTGGCCACGCTCGCCGACGCCGATCTCGACGCCGATCCCGGGGGTGGCGAGTGGACCATGCGCCAGACCCTGGCCCACATCATCGGCGGCCAGCGCGGCTATGCGTGGGGCAGCGCCTACTGGATTTCGGCGCGCGATCAACCCGCGCCTACCGGTAAATGGCGCGCCCCGGAAGAACTCTTCGCGGCCATGCCCGAGGAATCCCAAGAGGCACAGGGCGAGGTTGCCCAGGTGCGGCGGCTGGTCGACGACATCGTCGACGCCACTTCATCGCGCTATGCCACGCTAACGACCGACGAGATGAACGTGATCGGCGGCTGGTCGGGCTTCCCGGTGACGATCGGCTTTCGCATGTGGCGCTGGTCGTCGCACATCCAGGAACACACCGTCCAGCTCGACAAGACGCTCGACATGCTGGGCCGCCGCCGGACTGAGGTTCAGTACCTGGTTCGGCTGATCACCCGCGCATTCGGCCGCTTCGAATCGGAAGTCTTCGGTCGCCCCGTAGTCGACAACGCAGCGCGCGTCCTCGAGAACGTCGCGTCTGAGTTGCGCGCCCTGCCGGCCGGGTTGGACGAGTCGCTCGCCGCCGCCGTGCCCGCGGGAGACTGGTAGCCGCTAGTCGATCGCGCGGTACAGCCGGAAGAAAGACGGCCTGAAGCCCGCCGCGCGCCAGGTTCGATCCGCTCCCGGGTGGTCCGTGCATCGGACCCGCGTAAGATGCCTGCACGAACGATCAGGAGTGACTGCATGAAGATTTTCCTTGACACCGCGGACATCGAAGAGATCCGCATCGCCGCGCGCTGGGGCGTCCTTGATGGCGTGACCACCAACCCGTCGCTGTTCGCCAAGACGAGCGGCAAGACCTACGACGAGGTGCTGGTCGAAATCTGCGGCATCACGTCGGGTCCGGTCAGCGCTGAGGTCGTCGCCGAGGATGTCGAAGGCATGCTCACAGAGGGCCGCCACTTCGCCAAGCTCGCGCCGAACATCGTGGTCAAGGTGCCCATGAGCGAGGAAGGCCTCGAGGCGATCTACCGACTTGCCGAGGAAGGCATCAAGACCAACTGCACGCTCATCTTCACCGCCAACCAGGGCCTGCTCGCCGCCAAGGCGGGCGCATCACTCCTTTCGCCGTTTGTCGGCCGGCTCGACGACATCAACCAGGACGGGATGGACGTCATCCGTGAGCTGGTTGGAATCGTCGAGATGCACGATCTCGACTCAGAGGTTTTGGCGGCGTCAATTCGCCATCCGCGCCACATGACTGAGGCAGCGCTGCTGGGCGCGCACGTCGCCACGACGCCTTTCAAGGTGCTCCAGATGATGGTTCACCACCCGCTGACCGATAAGGGCATCAAGACCTTCCGCGAGGACTGGGAGAAGGCCCGCCAGGCGGCCGACTCGAACGCCAAGGCCGCAGCTAACCGCCACAACTAGCGGCTGGCCATGCGGCCAGAAAATCAGTCCTTGTGCCGCCGGTGGTGATGGTGGTGCCCAGCCCAGATTGAGCGTGCTGGACGGGGTGTCAGTCGGCTTGCAAGGTGGTATAGTGGGTCCACCCCCGACAACCAGCGACTCGGCAGCGCCGCGTCCAGTGGGGAGCAACTCCCAGAGGCCGCGCCCCACGTCTGGCGTGCGCCGCGGCCCCACTTATGCCGGTTCCAACCGTCCGTGCATACCCCTATCCACCACAGGATTTCGATGAATATCAACGAACTCAAGAGCAAGAACTTCAAGCAGCTGGTCGAGCTCGGCAGCGACCTTGACGTCGCCGACGCGAAGGCGATGCGCCCCGACGATCTGGTCGAGCGCATCATGGCGCGCCAGGCCGAGCAGGGTGGCCAGGTCTTCGTGACCGGCATCCTCGACATCGTCGATGACGGTTATGGCTTCCTGCGCCGCCGTGGCCTCATGCCCTCACCAGACGACGTCTACGTTTCGTCCTCGCAGGTGCGGCGCTCCGGCCTGCGCGCTGGCGACCGCGTTGGCGGCATCATCCGTCAGCCCAAGGACGGGGAGAAGTACTGGGGCCTCGTGCGCGTCGACTCCGTCAACGGCGTCGACCCGGAGACCGCCAAGCGGCGCCCTTTCTTCGACGCTCTCACACCCATCCACCCGATCGAGCTGATCAACCTCGAGACCGACCCCAAGAACCTGTCGCAGCGGCTGATCAACCTGGTCAATCCGCTCGGCAAGGGCCAGCGCGCGCTCATCGTGTCGCCGCCCAAGGCGGGCAAGACATTCCTGCTCAAGCACATCGCCAACGGCATCAGCATCAACTACCCCGAGATGCTGCTGATGGTGGCGCTAATCGGTGAGCGGCCCGAGGAAG